>NZ_JACJSH010000021.1:0-138854 GCF_014698055.1 Nostoc sp. FACHB-133 | reverse complement strand
CGGTGGAACCACACTGATCCCTTCCCGAACTCAGAGGTGAAACGCTGTTGCGGCAACGATAGTTTAGGGGTCGCCCTACGCAAAAATAGCTCGGTGCCAGGATTTATATTCAACCACAACAACATAAGAAAAGCCTTCTCAAGATTAATTGAGAAGGCTTTTCTTTTTTCACGAACTTATTTCACCTCGCAGCCAGGAAGGGCTCGTCAAGAAAGCAGCCTTACGAGCAAAATAATGTCGTAGCATCACCAGTAGACGATCGCGATTTTCAAACTATTGTGGGTTATGGTATGACAATTTTAGATAAATTGCGATCGCTGACCCTAAATCCAATAATAGAATCAGTTAGCCCAGAACTTAAATTCTGGGCTAGATGTAGATCAGTTTAATACTTTAACTGTTACAAAAATGTGGTTAATTCCAAGATTCTGCCTTCTGTCTCCTTCAATCATTGCTATTTTTGAATTTACGTTGCAATTGTTTTAGCGATTGATACATATCTGGTAGACGACTATAAACAGCACATACCTTGAGATATAGTTTGTAAGGAATGGCTGGAGTTCCTGAGACAATTTCTCCTGGTGCAACATCGCTGTGAATTCCAGTTTGAGCAGATGCGATCGCACCATCTCCCATTTTCACTTGATTGGCTATTCCTACTTGTCCAGCTAAAATAACGCGATTCCCCAGCTTAACGCCCCCTGCCATACCAGCCTGACCTGCAATAGCACAGCCAGAACCAATTTGGCAGCCATGACCTATTTGTACTAAGTTATCAATTACTGTATTGCGGCCTACCCGTGTTTCTCCGACTGCTGGGCGGTCAATAGCGGTGTTACAGCCAACTACCACCCCATCTTCTAAGACTGTATAGCCAGATTGTTCCATTTTTAACCAACCAGTACGGCTAGGAACAAAACCAAAACCTTCTGCACCAATAACTGCACCACTGTAAATCACACAATCTGCACCGATGCGGGTGCGTTCGTGAATAGTACAGTTGGCGTGTAAGATAGTGCGATCGCCGATTTTGGTATCTGGATAAATCACCACATTGGGATGAATAATTGCACCATCGCCAATTTCCACGCCTTGCTGAATCACAGCATGGGGGCCAACGTAAACATCACTACCAACTTTTGCGCTGGAGTGAATTACAGCAGTGGGATGAATTTCTGGAACGGGGCGATATGGTTGGTAAAAAAGTGCGATCGCTTTGGCAAATAACAGTCGCGGATCTGAGGTCGATATCCAGACAATACCGTTCTCTTGTGCAAGCTCCTGTAATTTTTCATCTTGGGGCAAAATTAAAGCTGTAGCATTGGTCTTACTGACAAAAGACCCAAATTTTGGCCCTTCTACGTAGCTGAGAGTCCCGTTAGTGGCTTCATCAATGGCTGCTAACCCTATAATTTCTGGATCATGGTCTGGGTTGCTAGTTAGGCTATGATTGGTGGCTGTTTCACCAAATTGGCTGATAATTTCGCTAAATTTCATTATTGGATGTATTCAAAATTGACCTACAAAGGATGGTAGCTTTATTTTTGCCGCTTTTACTACGCAAGATAATTAGTAATTAATATAGAGATTATTTCTCCTCTAGAAACTTCGAAGTTTTGAAATGATTAATCATATATAAGAATTAAGAAAACGCTTGTTTAATAGTGGAATCTATTATTTTTAATAAGTTTGCAGTAAGGACTTTAGCCTTTGATTTCTAAGCACTAAAGTACTTACTACCAACTCTCTTAAGCTGTCTGGCTATTCGCCATTGCTATCCCTGCCAAATACCCAGTTGTCCAAGCACTTTGGAAGTTAAACCCACCGGTAACACCATCAATATCTAAAATTTCTCCAGCAAAATAAAGGCCAGGAACTAACCTACTTTCCATCGTCTTGAAGTTGACTTCTTTGAGGTTAACGCCGCCACAGGTAACGAATTCTTCTTTAAAGGCTCCTTTGCCGTTGATTAAGTATTGTCCTTGAGTAAGTTCTTGCACCAGTTGATTTAAGGTTTTACTAGATATTTCTGCCCAACGGTCTTCTGTGGTAATGCCTGCACGGGCAATGATATATTGCCAGAGACGATGGGGTAAATCAACGCCGCGATGCAATGCGATCGCTTTCTTTCCCCATTCATCTTTAACTGCTAAAACTTTTTCTCGCACTTGTTCTTGGTGCATAAGGGGCAGCCAATTAATCAATAATTTGGCTTGATAGCGGCTTTCGTGCAAAACTCTCGCACCCCAAGCAGAAAGCTTTAAAACAGCCGGGCCACTCAAACCCCAGTGGGTAATGAGCAATGGCCCAGTTTGTTGTAATTGGGATTTTCCGCCCGCAGATAATCTTAATTGGACAGGGTTAACACTAACTCCAGCCAACTCTCGCAACTTTTGATCGAGAATGTTGAAGGTAAATAACGAGGGTACTGGCGGTTCTATTTGATGACCTAACTCTCGGACAATTTTATAACCGACAATACTACTGCCGGTGGCAAGAAGTAGGCGATCGCATTTAATCGTCTCTCCCGACTTAAGAAGAATATCAAACCCCTCATCTGCTGTACTTCGTTTCACCGAAGTTACGTGTGTACCGACACGGAGTTTTACCCCAGATGTCGCCACCGATTTAATCAGGCATTCCACAATGGTTTCTGAAGTATTGGTGACAGGAAACATCCGGCCATCAGCTTCAGTTTTTAGATAGACTCCACTAGCAGCAAACCAAGCTACTGTATCTTGAGGGCCAAAGCGAGTCAAAGCACCCCGCAAAGCTTTTGCACCTCTGGGGTAATTTTGTACTA
This sequence comes from Nostoc sp. FACHB-133, assembly GCF_014698055.1. NCBI lineage: Bacteria > Bacillati > Cyanobacteriota > Cyanophyceae > Nostocales > Nostocaceae > Nostoc > Nostoc sp. FACHB-133. The sequence continues at coordinate 136,051 of NZ_JACJSH010000021.1, read as the reverse complement.
ACTCCTCCGCGTCAAAGCAAGCGTGAGTGACATTGCAGCGTCCACCACCAGAAATTAGCACTTTCGCCAGTGGTTGACGACTGGCTTCGAGTAAAGTAACCTGGGCATCAGGATTGGCTTTAGCACAAGCGATCGCGCCAAAAAATCCCGCAGCCCCACCCCCAATAACTACGATTCGTAACGGTAGCAAATTCTAAAATTTCTCAATAGCACGTACTTTACTAGGCTAGCTTTTATCTTCACTATTCAACTAGTTCAAATTGATCTTTTGTTGCACCACAAGTCGGGCATACCCAATCATCTGGTATATCTTCAAAAGCTGTTCCCGGCGCTATATCGCTATCTGGATCGCCGAATTCTGGGTCATATTCATAGCCGCAAACGGTACATATATACTTTGCCATGTTCCTTTCCCCTAGTAAATTTCTGGAATTCCTTCCCTATTAAATACTTCTGGCAGTGAGTGAAAATATCCACGCTATAATTCTTAAACCAGAGGTTAAAGGCTTATCGGATAAGGCGTATACCTTGGGGTAAATTTTCCAGATTATGAAAGAGCCAGATTACAAACGCCACCAAGTCCTTTGGGCATAACTGATAATCCCGATCGCGATCGCCCCTAGTAGTAGTAGCAAAATTATTCCACCTGGAATAAAAGTAAGAATACCAAAGCCTCTCAGTACCCAAACGGCTACACTAACACCAAGAAGAATACCAAAAATCTGGATTAATCTACGATTTAAAGAAGATTGACTCACTTAATTTTCCTCTCAACTCAACAGAAATTACACTTGATATTGACAACCAGATATGAAGTTATGATGAAGTTACAGTTTCATCATAAATAATACGCAAAAATCGAGAGATCCTATCCAGAGGTTGGGGTAAGGTGCTTGATATTAAATAGTGTTTGTGCCATTCTAGCTGTTAAGAACTTAGTTTTTCATTTATAAATAGTGTTATTATCAAGCCCACTTAAGTATTAATTTTGTTAATTGTGATCAGAGCTACAGGTTTTACAGTAAAGTAACTGAAATAATTACCAAAAACTCACCCTTTCCGGAAAGGATCGGGATTACACTGGAACTAAAATTTAATGGGTTGGATCTAAATCAGCTTTTATAGCTTGTAGTTTCAATTCTATTTAGGTGGATGAGTTGAGGAGTAACTAAAATCATTATGTCTGCGTCTCATATCTCAGACTCAATTATTGCAGGTTCAGATATGGCTTGGAGTCAAGATAAACAAAAGTTGCTGGTACAGGGTGAAATCTTGGTAGAAACGCGATCGCACAAAGCGTGTGGTGGCGCAGTGACAGCCTGGATGTATTTGCCGATGGTGCGATCGCAAGTTTGGCAGCAATTAACTGACTATCCCCGGTGGGTGCAATATTTTCCTGATATCACTAAAAGCGAGATATCACACAAAGGTGAAGTTAAGCGCTTATATCAAGCAGCACAAAAAGCCTTTTTCTTTTTCACAGCTCAAGTGGAAATTTACCTCAGCGTTGTAGAGGTGCTGGGACAACAAATCCAATTCCGTATGGAAAAAGGGACTTTTGAAGATTTTAACGCTAATTTAGAACTCAAAGATTGCGGAAATGGCACGTTGCTTGCTTATACTGTGCAAGCTACACCTCTGATTCCTATTCCATCAATTTTCATTCAACAAGCAATGAACTTTGAATTGCCTGCAAATATGCGGAAAATGCGACAAGTGATTTGTAAACAGTAGGGAATGGGGAATAGTGTAGTTCAATCGTTTAAAAAGTGAGTTTAAAAACCCTCTCCCTGCCTTGAACTAAAGTTCAAGCTTATCCCTCTCCAAGTCGGAGAGGGACGGTTTTACGTAGTAAAACCAGGGAGAGGTGTTTTATATTCGACTAATTAGCTGCTAAACACCTCAACGGGTAAGCGACTAAAAGAAAGACGCTCATTTTGCACATCTACAAAGATGGTATCGCCGTTGTTGAATTCACCGCGCAAAATAGCTTTGGCGATTTGAGTTTCTAACTCTCGCTGAATCGCCCGCTTCAGTGGACGTGCCCCATACACTGGGTCGTATCCTACTTCTGCTAAAAAGTCAAGTGCAGCATCTGAGAGTTTGAGGGATATTTTGCGATCGGCCAATCTTTGACGCAATCTTTGTACTTGCAACAGTACAATCTGCCGCAATTCCTTCTTATCTAAACCGTGGAAGATGATGATTTCGTCAATCCGGTTCAGAAATTCTGGACGGAAGCTATTCCGCATCGCTTCCATGACTCGACGGCGCATTTCGTCGTAGTGAGCATTATCCCCAGCGACATCAAGAATGTATTGCGAACCGATGTTGCTAGTCATGATGATAATAGCGTTCTTGAAGTCCACCTTATGACCTTGGGCATCAGTGACGCGACCATCATCGAGAATTTGCAAGAAGATATTAAAAACATCAGGGTGGGCTTTCTCGATTTCGTCAAAGAGAATCACTGAGTAAGGACGGCGGCGAATCGCTTCTGTAAGTTGTCCGCCTTCTTCGTAACCCACATATCCTGGAGGCGCACCGATTAAGCGAGAGACGGCGTGTTTCTCCATATATTCCGACATATCGATTCGCACCAGCGCATCTTCGCTATCGAACATATAGCCCGCCAGCGCTTTTGCCAACTCGGTTTTACCCACACCCGTAGGCCCAAGGAAAATAAAGCTAGCGATGGGACGATTGGGATCAGCTAGTCCAGCGCGCGATCGCTGAATTGCATCCGCTACGGCTGTGACTGCTTCTTCTTGTCCAATCACGCGGTGGTGTAGTTCATCTTCTAAATGCAGTAGTTTCTCTTTCTCAGATTCCACCAGCTTGCTGATGGGAATTCCTGTCCATTTAGAAATAATTTCGGCAATATCAGCTTCTGTGACTTCTTCCCGTAATAGTGATTTTCCACTTCTTTGGGCGCTTGCCAATTCAGCTTCTACTGCTTCCAACTGACGATGCAAACTAGTTAAATTACCGTATTTCAACTCCGCAGCGCGGTTAAGGTCGTAATCGCGTTCTGCTTGCTGAATCTCTAAATTGACCCGTTCAATCTCTTTTTTAACGGACTGTATTTTGTCAATGATATCTTTTTCAGACTGCCATTGAGTATTGAGGGTTCTTTGTTCTTCTTTGAGATCGGCAATCTCTTTTTCTAGTCTTTCTAGACGTTCACGAGAAGCCGCATCGCTTTCTTTTTGCAGCGATAGCTTCTCCATTTCCAATTGCAGAATCTTGCGATCGATTTCGTCGAGTTCTTCTGGTTTGGAGGTGATCTCCATTTTTAATCTGGCGGCGGCTTCATCTACCAAGTCAATGGCTTTATCAGGGAGGAAGCGATCGCTAATATATCGACTCGACAACACGGCGGCGGCAACTAAAGCCGAATCAGAAATCTTCACCCCGTGGTGGTTTTCATAACGTTCTCTCAACCCACGCAAAATCGAAATACTATCTTCGACACTGGGCTGATCGACATAAACCTGCTGGAACCGTCTTTCTAGTGCCGCATCTTTTTCGATATGTTTGCGGTATTCATCTAGAGTTGTCGCCCCAATACAGCGCAATTCGCCCCGTGCCAACATCGGTTTTAACAAGTTACCCGCATCCATCGCGCCTTGGGTTGCACCAGCTCCAACAACGGTATGAATTTCATCAATAAATAAAACAATATTGCCGCCAGATTCAGTAACTTCTTTTAATACTGCTTTCAGGCGTTCTTCAAATTCACCCCGGAATTTTGCTCCCGCAATCAAAGCACCCATATCTAAAGAAATTAGCTTGCGGTCTTTGAGGGATTGGGGTACATCACCTGCAATAATGCGCTGTGCTAATCCTTCAGCGATCGCAGTTTTACCAACACCCGGTTCACCAATTAGCACAGGATTATTCTTGGTGCGGCGAGACAGAATTTGGACAGTGCGACGAATCTCATCATCCCGCCCAATCACTGGATCGAGTTGACCTTTACGTGCGGCTTCTGTGAGGTCACGCCCGTATTTTTCCAGTGCTTCGTATTTGCCTTCTGGATTTTGGTCGGTCACTTTTTGGCTCCCCCGAACTTGTTTAATAATATCTTTTAGTTTGCCTTCGTCTAAACCGAATTCTTGGAATAAAGCTTTGCCAAAGCGGTCATCTTTAGCGTAAGCCAGCAATAAGTGTTCAATTGAAATATATTCATCTTGAAACTCTTTGCGATACACATCTGCCCGGTCTAGAAGTGTATCTAAGCTGCGTCCCAAGTAAACAGAACTGCTAGTACCAGATACTTTTGGCTGACGTTGAAAAAATTGTTCAGTGCGATCGCGCAGTTTTTGGAGGTTAACACCCGCTTTGGTGAGAATCCCGGTTGCTAGACCATCTTGTTCTAGCAACGCCTTCATCAGGTGTTCACTTTCAATTTGCTGTTGTTGATATTGTTTAACAATATCGGGGGTATGGGCGATCGCTTCCCAGGCTTTTTCTGTAAATTGGTTAGGATTAGTAGGTTGCATAGGCTTTTTCAGGAACGTAGAGGCGTAGTGGTGAAGCAGCGAGGTCTTGGGGGTTTTCCCCATGAGCGACTGCTGAACCCGGAGGGCTTGTCGCAGGCTACCACCAGAACACCAAGTAAAGAAAATTTCTACTCTCAATAGATATTGTATGAACAGGATAGCGATCGCCTAGATCGGTGTTCACATCTTGAAAAAGTGGTATTTTCCCCTAGTTCCGATTTTCATACGTGCGATTCTTGTTCATTGCACAACAACCGGAGTAGCTCATGGAACCCACGGTTTCAATTACCAGTTTGCGGAATGTCAGTAAATGCGCTCTTGTGTGCGATGGCGCAAGCGCCCACTGTAGGCGATCGCATTAGTCGGGTTTATTCCAATACAGTTCGGATAAGACCAAAACACTTGTAGAGACGGCGATTTATCGCGTCTCAAAAACCCAAAATTTTTGCCATTAGCCCTTAACCCAAGCGTATTGGGGTTTATTCCAGTGAACGCTTAGGAGTCGGTACAGAAGTTTTTGAAGTCGCCCTGGAAGCTGAATCGTACTTACTTGACGGCGCTGAAGCAGAAAGTGTTGCGTGTGCTGAGTTGGAAACTAGCAGCTAATGTAATAAGGGAATAATGCAACAATGCTGGAAATCAATGTTCGTGCCAGTAATCCGAAAGCTTTTGCGCTGCTTTGGCGATGTCTACACCCGCAGAAAAATCTAATTTTGAAAATTAAATTGCATATTTGCATATTTAATGAAAAAACTACTGAATATTCCTTTAGATAGAGGTTTTTTCAACGTCTACTTACTTAAAGAGGAAAAATCATGAATCAATTCAAATATTCCAAGAAGATTTTTGGCGTTATTGCTGTTTTACTCGTAATTTGTGCAACGTTCTTTCCTAGAACGGCAATTGCAGATTCACTGGCTGCACCTATCAAGTCAGGTTGTACCGTCGTAGGTGATGTAAGAATAATACCAGATCCAACTGACCCTAATAAAATCGATGTTCTACCACCGACTGTGATAGTTAAAAATGTCAATGGATGTAGCTTCAGCGCTAACGCGATGAAGTTACCACAAGCTCTGAGGGTTGAAAAAGCTATTATAAATTTGCCTGCGGGTGTCACTGGGATTGTTAAAAGCCTTGAGATCAGCAAAGTTGATGATAAAGGCAATAAAACAGTCATTTATGGCTGTTCTAATTTAAAAGTTCAGAATGGTACGGATTTAAATGTATCTTGTGGCGGGCCATCTTATTTACCATCGAACCAGTCCTTGCAATATAATGCAACTATTGCAGACTTTAAGCGAGGGAGTAAGTTTGCCATTACGCTGGTAGCATCAGAGTCTAAAAAACTAGATTTGCAGTAAATACACATCTGTTACACCAAATAGGTTTTTTGGTGTAACAAGTAAAACTGGTTAGTACAAAAATGTTTACTCCTTCCTAGCCGTAACTAAAAAAGACGGGCGTACCCCCTTAATTTTGAGCGGAGCCAACTGTATGGCATACACTGCCCGAAATTAGCTCTAATATCTCCGGTTGAACAACTGAAGCATTCCAGCCGTGAGTAGAAAACAGTTTAGTTCTATATTTTATCAAGAATCGTATACTTGATTTGGTATACGATTCTTTATTAAGTCAACACGATTAAATGACTAGCTCGCTTACTTAATTTTGATACAACTCCTATTTATTTCTGGCTAAGACTGTAGCTTTCCCCGGAACTCAGTTCTAATAAATTTGGTGTAGCAATAAAGCAAAAGTAAATGGCGATCGCAGCAGTAATACCAAGAAGCCAAATATCATTGAATTCACAAGCAGCCATCAAAGAAACGCTCAAAGCTTTTTCGATTAATATTGATGACATTCTAGAGATACTTATTAAACAAAATTATTCATAAGAAAGAGATTTATAGCAGTCAAAATTATATTTAAAAGATGTGAAATGGTCAAGTAGATATTTCATAAGGTCAATTACACTTAATCGCATTGAAAATAGCTTACCCCCGAAAGCTAAAGCTTACTATTTTTTTCTTAGAATGTATGGGTAACTGTCTTAACAATATCTATATAGACATGGTGATAAACAAAATTACTCCTTCATAAGCAGGAATCTAAATGCGTAAGTAAGCATGACGTGTTAAAGTTCTTCTACCTTGCCTCCACCATTTTCCTCCTGCCCCACACAGAGTTAACATAATCCCAGGTCGCATAGTGGATGCTAAAAATGATTGACCCCTACGACTTTGAAGATGATGACTTTGACTTAGAGGATGAGGATTTCTTGAAAATAAAACCCATCAGCCAAATGACTGAAGGGGAAAAGCTACAGCGATTTAAGCGGTTCTTCGACAGCAGCAGCCGTGCGATGTTGCAAGACTGTCTATTTCGCATCGTCAATTACGAAGATGGTACGGGTACGTTAGAAATTCTTTGCCCTAATGAAGTTGTAAGACAACGCCTTTCTAAGAAAAAGCGCAAAATTACCAACAATATCAATACCTGCTGGAGCCATATCAGATGGTTTTCGCTATGCGTTCAGCAAGATAATGAGTTGGATTGCCAGAAGTTTACCCGTAACGGCGACTTGGTGACATCTTAGGTGGGAATTGGGAATTGGGAATAAAGAAAGTGTTTTCCCAATGACGAATGACAAATGACAAATGACTAATAACAAATGACTAAAAAACAAAAATTTCCTTATTTAGTTGGTTCTAAATGGACAGCACAGCGAAAAGTTGATGGTTGGCGGCACTTCCAAGTTGTCAATCGTAAAAATCAGGCTAAGTGGGTTTACGCCGAAATGGTTGCTTCTTGCGATCCTAAAGTCCGTTTTTGGATAAATGCTAAATTATTGCAAGATAACTCCCAGTGGCAAGCTGGCTGGCAAACATTAAAGGAAATCCAGGAAATTAAAACTGAGGTGTCCTAATTACCTTCAATACATAGACTGAAATAAATTAGGACTTACGCATACTTTACGTTTCTTCTCTTACTCTTAGCCCACGCAGGTGGGCTTTATTTGTGTAGCTACGAATCCCAATACTTTTCGGATAAACCCAACAATCTCTCTTTTGGTCTAGGTAAAGCTTACTGGGTTTGGGGTAAAGGTAAATTTAAACCCTTTCCCTTTCCCCTTTCCCCCTTAACCGAAAAGTATTGCCACGAATCCTATTCGCTCGGCTTAGACTTAGAAAATATTTGCAAAATTAATAATATTTTACAAAATCACACTCACTCACTCTCAAGCAGCAATTACATGGTTGTGACTAGCGACTGAAAACTGGCAATTTATCTGCGATCGCAAATTTCAGTAGTATTTCCAGCATCATGCTGCATATACCTCTGTTTGACCTTACACCTGTGCCTCAATCCCCTGAAAACACGTTGCACGAACATCAGCTAATTCTATGAAAACCATTTAAAAAAGCCAATTTCAGTTTTTTGCTTTTTGTAACTCTTTTTATAAAAATAGATAATAAAAACTTTTTATAGATGAATTTTAAAGCTAAATAAGACTTATTAGCTCATAAAAACTAAAATACCCATAATTAAGTTCTAATTCATTCGATAAAAGCGTTTTATAAATTAAGACCCACTTTCTTTTCTATGTAATTTGCCCAATAATGACATTCAAAGACCTCACGCATCGCCATCTCAGGAAAGGTGAAGGCAAATGTTTGAGCCACAAGTTTGACAAGAAGCTATAAGAGGGAAACAACAGTGAAACTAGCAGTCTACGGAAAAGGTGGTATCGGTAAATCCACAACTAGCTGTAACATATCCGTCGCCCTAGCTAAACGTGGCAAGAAAGTGCTGCAAATTGGCTGCGACCCAAAACATGACAGCACCTTCACCCTGACTGGGTTTTTGATTCCCACAATTATCGACACCCTCCAAGAAAAGGATTATCACTACGAAGATGTCTGGCCGGAAGATGTAATTTATAAAGGCTACGGCGGTGTGGATTGCGTAGAAGCTGGTGGCCCACCTGCGGGTGCTGGATGTGGCGGCTACGTCGTTGGTGAAACCGTAAAATTACTTAAAGAACTCAACGCCTTTGATGAGTACGATGTAATTCTTTTTGACGTTCTGGGTGACGTAGTTTGTGGTGGTTTTGCAGCACCACTCAACTATGCAGATTACTGCCTGATTGTTACAGACAACGGCTTTGATGCGTTATTTGCTGCCAATCGAATTGCAGCTTCAGTCCGCGAAAAAGCCCGAACTCACCCACTGCGTCTAGCTGGGTTGATTGGCAATCGCACCTCCAAGCGTGACTTGATTGAAAAATATATAGAAGCTGTGCCCATGCCAGTTTTGGAAGTTTTACCTTTGATTGAAGATATCCGTGTTTCCCGTGTGAAAGGTAAAACTTTGTTTGAGATGGCAGAGCAAGATCCTTCCCTGGACTACGTTTGCGACTACTATCTCAACATCGCCGACCAAATTCTAGCGCGTCCCGAAGGTGTTGTACCTAACGACACACCAGATCGGGAGTTGTTCTCTTTGTTATCCGATTTTTATCTAAATCCGGGTAAACCCCAGGTTCCTAATTCAGAAGAGGAACTAGACTTGATGATTGTATAAATCACCAAGTTCTCAGGATGGGGGACAATAACATGGCATTCTTTCACAGCTTTACGGATTCAATAAGACAAAAGTGGTTGCAATTTTTCCAGAATAATCGAGACTGGATTACCCTGCACATGGAAGTGGAATCAGTGTACACCCCTGATGGCGGGAAGCGACCACCTTCTTACCTCATCCTGGGAGTTCTTAACGCCCTAGAGCCAAAGCTAGCGCAGTTAATGTTGCCCTTTGCCAAACTTAATCCTGATGCCGATACCCTGATTGAGGTGCTGGATTTGCATTTTGACCCAGATTTTGCTCTCGGTAATCGTTTTCTCGTCAACCCAGATGTAGAGAAGTACGCAGAAGAAGCAGCAGATGTCATTGACGAAAAGCCTGAAGAAGAAACATTCACACATTCTCATACAAATGGCTTTGCATCGGTGGCGGTAGTTGAAGAGTTCGCAATGGTGGATTCTGATGAGCAAAGTCTGGAAATTAGCGCGTTGGAGGAAACCGAAAATGGCTTTGGCGATATTTCCTTATCCAACGGACACGCTTTAAAAGATGAGTCTCTCCAAACCTCTAATTTAGAAGCAGATGAGTTTGGGGAAATTGCTTTCGATACAGATGCAACAGCTGTAATGGAAGTAAAGCTGGATGATGAAGTGCTTGAAGATATACCACTAGATGAGAATGCGTTTAAAGACGTGTTATCAGATGTCTGGGGTGATGAAACAGCTTTGCAAAAGGCTGAAGAAAATAACGATTTTTTGGGGGAAGAACTGCCAGCAGGCGTTTTTGATGAATCAGAAATTGCCCGTCTCTTCCCCAACGCTTAATTATTGCCGTTCTTCGCAATTTTAAGTTTTAGATTTGGGGTTTTGGATGAGGAATTAGGGAAATTGTCGTTAGACAGAGGTTACTTTTGTTGTCTCAGCCTTCAATCCAAAATTATCAATCTAAAATCTGAAATTGGTTGAACTGCCATTAAATATCAAGGGGAGAAAAAACCAAAATGACTGTCGCTCAACAACCAGAAGCTTTAAGCTTTGAATGTGAAACCGGGAATTACCATACCTTTTGCCCAATTAGCTGTGTGGCGTGGTTATACCAAAAAATTGAAGATAGCTTCTTTTTGGTGATTGGGACAAAAACTTGTGGCTACTTCCTGCAAAATGCGATGGGGGTGATGATTTTTGCTGAACCCCGCTATGCAATGGCAGAGTTGGAAGAGGGCGACATTTCGGCACAGCTGAGTGATTATGAAGAGTTAAAGCGGTTGTGCTTACAGATTAAACGCGATCGCAATCCGAGTGTAATTGTCTGGATTGGCACTTGCACTACCGAAATTATCAAAACAGATTTAGAAGGCTTGGCACCGAAGCTGGAATCTGAAATCGGGATTCCCATCGTTGTTGCGCGTGCAAATGGTCTAGATTACGCCTTCACCCAAGGGGAAGACACCGTATTGGCAGCAATGGCTAACCGTTGCCCTGATAAGGCTCCGGTGGCGGAAACAGAGAAGAGTGAGCGTAATGCGATCGCTAAATTGCTCAACTTCGGTAAAAAGAAAGAAGATGTCGCCCAAGATGAGTCTGAGTATGTAGATCATCCTCCATTAGTTCTCTTTGGTTCCCTTCCTGACCCCGTGGTTACTCAGTTAACCTTGGAACTGAAGAGACAAGGCATCAAAGTTTCCGGCTGGCTACCCGCGAAGCGCTTCACAGAACTGCCAGTACTGGAAGAAGGGTATTATGTCGCTGGTGTCAACCCCTTCCTCAGCCGCACAGCTACCACCTTAATGCGCCGCCGCAAGTGTAAACTCATTGGCGCACCCTTCCCCATTGGCCCCGATGGTACCCGCGCTTGGATTGAAAAAATCTGCTCGGTGTTTGGTATTACTCCCAAAGGATTGGATGAACGGGAAGCAGAAATTTGGGCAGGTTTGGAAGATTACGTGAAACTGATTCGCGGTAAGTCTGTATTCTTCATGGGTGATAACTTGCTGGAAGTTTCCCAAGCAAGATTCTTAATCCGTTGTGGGATGACAGTTCACGAAATCGGCATTCCCTACATGGATAAGCGCTATCAAGCTGCTGAGTTGGCACTGCTGGAGAAAACTTGCCAGGAAATGAATTCACCTCTGCCAAGGATTGTAGAGAAGCCGGATAATTACAATCAACTTCAACGGATTTATGAGTTGAAACCAGATTTGGTAATTACTGGTATGGCTCACGCTAACCCGTTGGAAGCACGGGGTATTAATACAAAATGGTCTGTGGAGTTCACTTTTGCTCAAATTCACGGCTTTACAAATGCGCGTGACATGTTAGAGTTAGTGACTCGTCCGCTACGTCGGAATAATAATTTGAAAGATTTGGGTTGGGATAAGTTGGTGAGAGAAGAAGCGAAGATTTAGATTTGGGTTTGGATTTAGCAACAGCATTATGATTAAGGCGAACTTTTTGGGTTCGCCTTTTTTTGTCTTACAGAGGTGCAAAGTGAGAGCTACTATAAATAGTTACAATCATGTAGATTACTGAATAGACAGGATAATTTAGGAGATGATGTGATGCCTGAAATTTGCCGTTTTTTAGGGATTATCATTACTATGTACTATAATGACCATCCGCCCCCTCATTTCCATGTCCGCTACAATAAGCAAAAGGCAATTATTGATATAGAAACCTTATCAATTTTAGAAGGCAAACTCACTCCTAGAGTTCTTGGTTTAGTAATTGAATGGGCAGCTATGCACCAATCAGAACTTAGAGAAAACTGGCAACTGGCAAGAGAAAATAATCCCTTAGAAAAAATTCAACCATTAGAGTGAATTATGCTTAAAGACATTATAGAAGTTATTCCTTACCCTAACTATCAACTCTATTTGAAGTTTGAAGATGGAAAAGAAGGTATTGTTGATGTTAACCATTTAATTGAATTTACAGGAATTTTTGCACCTTTAAAAGATTTAAACTATTTTAAAACTGTTAAAATTAACGCTGAATGGGGAACAATTCACTGGGATAATGGCGCAGATTTAGACCCAGATGTTCTTTATTCTGTGCTTACTAACCAATCTATTCCCACATATAGAAATCTGGAAGAATATGAAAAAAGTTGGAGTTAAAACAGAAGTAATTCAAGAAGTTGGTGATTTATTAAAGCCTAGTAATTTTTTTCCAGCAACTAAATTAGATGATGTAGCAGGTTGCTTAAAATATCAAGGTAAACCTAAAACACTTGAGGATATGGATAATACAATCCGCCAAGGTATAGAGGAATCGTGATTTAAAAATAGAAAACTGGCTCAAACCTGATTAAAAAAGCTAACAAGTTTCTATTCCCTAACTCCAGAACTCACCATGACTCAAAAAACCTATCAACTCCCCCTAACCTTCGAGCAAATTCTTAATCTTGTCCTACAACTTCCCGTAAAAGAACAAGAACAACTTATTCAAGAAATAAAGAAAACCTCTTCAAATAATAAATATGAAGATTTACTTAGTGTTTTTGACAGAATCGGCAGAAATGTTCAAGCCAAAGGATTAACCGAAGAAACTCTAGAAGAATTACTCGCCGATGAATCATAAACTAATTGTCATTGACCTTGATTAATTCATTTTTAATCCTGTAATTTAGTTCAGATGGAAAGCTGTAAATCTAAAGGTTTGGATGGAATTATATACATTAATTCTGCGCCTTCTGGTTTAATTTCTGTAGACGGAGTTAATTTAAGCCAGTCGTGAAAGCTGATTCCTAGTTGGGATATTGCTTGTACTTCTGTTTGGTAAGATTCAAAGCGGCGATTGGTTTCAATCATAGATTCCATTACCTCAAATACTTGAGGAAGACGTTTGTAAGCTTCTTTTTCAAATCTCCCTGTGAATGGAGTAGGATTTCCTCCGAATATTCCCCATTGAATTTCACTACGATCTACAATTGCCGATGGAAGTGAGGATAGCCATTCATCATGACTTTGAGTTAGTTTAAACATATTCTCGCGTTGTATCTCGAAAACTGTATTTTCATTAAAATTTGGGTCAATCCATTGGTAAATTTTGGTTAGTTTATGCAAATCAATCTGATCTTTAAATTGAGGATGTAAGTATGCTGCTGGATTAGAAGTAAGCATGAGTTCAATATATTTTTGAAGCAGCAACCTGATAAATTTTCCCCCTTCTTGAAAACGACGAAGCGCTGTTTCATGTTCTTCTAGTTCTAAATGACAACGTGCTTCTGCAATATAGGCTAGAGATAATGTCAGTATATATTTGTCAATAATTGGGCTTTTTTGGGAAAGTTCATTAACTGTGTAATCTTTGTAAATATGTTCTGCTTCTAAGAAGCGATTGATAGCTTGTAAAGCGCTGCTTCTACGGTTTTCAATTCTAGTCATCGTAAAGGCATTAAGTGCTAATTCGATTCCAGCATGGAAGTTAGCATAGAAACTGAGGTCAATTTTGCGATTAATTTTATTTAACAATTCTGCTGCTTGTTTTAATTGATTCTCTATCTCATTGAGACGCTGAGATATGACAGCAAAACCCATCACAGATACCCCAAGATTAAGTACACTAGCAGCACTAGTTATCTGCAAAAGTTCTGAACTTATTTGTAAAGGTTTTCCAATTGCTCGGATTTGATTTTCAATATTACCTAATTGCTGGTTAACATCACCAAATCCTTTATCTAATCGCTGGTTAACATTGCTAAATCCCCTAGCTGACACGGCTATATTTGCTCCTGAAGTTAGCAAGTTTGCACCAGAAATAATCATGTTTAGTATGTTATTAGGGGAACTTGTAGGGGTTGGAGCTGTCCCTCTTAAAAATCCAAGGACATTATTTGTTGCAGTATCTCGGATTACACTCCCACATAGTACATATATTCCCTTAACTAACCCATTGGCAATATGAGGTGCAAGTGTAAAGGAAGCTTTAAGAAGTAAACTCACAATTATCTCCTAGTTGACAAATCTTTAGTAGCAGGTATGGCAAAAAGATACTTTGCCTCTATGCAGTAAATAGCTGCGCTTTACTCAGTATTCCCAATTTGAGTTCTATTCTGTACTAATAACGATCGCTCTTTTTAAACGAACCACCCACGCTAATAAAGAAAAGCGATCGCTCTTTTTAACGAGAAGATGCAGAGCGATCGCAGATACAATCATAAGTAAAAGGTAAGCAGGCAGAAAATGGCTGAAATTGACCGCGCTATCACTGAACTAGCTATCGAGTCATTACCAGATGATCAGGTTTTAGCTATGTGCGATATGCAGATGGAAACTCAGCAGCAAGAGGTTTTCAGTGAGTTGCAAGTGCGTCACCGAGAGGGACAGCTAAATGATGCAGAAGTTCGTCAACTAGATGAACTCATGCAGGTTTACCGACGTGGCTTAGTAAGTAAAGCAAGAGCCTTAAAAGTAGCTGTTGAACGCGGCTTTAAACCCATCCTTAACTAACAGCAAAGTCTGTATATTTACGCACTGATGGTAACTGGAAACCTAAAACAATATCCTCTTTTGGTACACCTAATTCAACCAATTCATTGGCAATGCCTACCTCTGTCCCATCTTGCTGAATCCAGATTTTCTCGTTAATAATATCTAGATGGAGAACAGGCCCATATATGCGATTTTGATCGCGCCAACCTACATAAACTAATTGATAATGATCGTGTTCTGTATCAAAAATTGTCTGTGCTTGAATGCGATTATCCCAAACAGTACTAGCGTGTTGTTGAAGCAAATTTTTAATATATATGTCGATATTTGTCTAGCTTTGCCATTGTGCGATCTCTTCCTGTTCAATATTATAAATTAGTAAACAGAGTTGATTAGTTTGAATGACAGATTGAATAAATGGAAGTATAAAAAATTCATTATAAACAGTACTAGGAACTGCTAAATATAAAGTGCGATTAGCTTCTTGTTTTTGTAAAGCAATTCGGTAAATGATAAATTGCCCTAATGCAGCATAAAGTTCTGTAATTTTTTAAGGACTCAAAAAACTTTTAATTTCAACAGCTATTTTCTGTCCTTTTTTTGGCTGCAATAACTTTTTCTGCTCCTAAATCAATATATAGCTCAAGGGTTCCCGCCTGGAGAGTATAAGGATCATGAGTGATTAACCACCCTTCTTTCTCAAGTGCTGTTTTGACAACTGTATGAAAAGCATCTTTAGCAGACACGGGTTTAATTCCAATTTATGGTAGTGCTTGATTTAAGATTTTCCATTTCAATAATACATTCACAACTTAGCGAAACAACAATTTGAAGTGAAACGCAGAGGGGCGCAGAGGTAAGCGCAAAGTAGCGCAGAGGTTTTAGAGAATTTGTGATAAAAACTTGCGTGTTCTTTCTTCTTTGGGGTGGCTGAAAAATGCGTCAGGGGTGGCTGACTCGACGAGGGAACCGCTATCCATTAAAATAACTCGATCGGCGACTTCGCGGGCAAATCCTACTTCGTGGGTGACGACTACCATTGTCATCCCATCACGGGCGAGATTTCGCATTACATCCAAAACTTCTCGTACCATTTCTGGATCTAAGGCTGAGGTAGGTTCGTCAAACAGCATAATTTTGGGTTGCATAGCTAAAGCGCGTGCGATCGCAACTCGTTGCTGTTGTCCACCAGATAACTGTCCTGGATATTTCTGCGCCTGTTCTAAAATTCCTACTCTTTCTAATAGTTGCATTGCTAATTCTTCGGCTTTTGCCTTTGGCGCTCGCCGTACCCAAATTGGTGCTAAAGAGATATTTTGCAGCACTGTGAGATGAGGAAATAAATTAAATTGCTGAAACACCATTCCCACTTCTTTGCGAATGGTTTCAATATTTCGCAAGTCATGGCTGAGGGTAATGCCGTCGATTTCAATCCTTCCTTTTTGGTATTCTTCTAAAGCATTAAATGTGCGGATAAAGGTAGATTTACCTGAACCAGATGGCCCCATCAATACTACTACTTCTCCACGATTGACTGTTAAGCTCACACCCTGAAGAACGTGGAATTTTCCATACCACTTGTGAACATCTTCAGCAACAATTATCTTTTGTATATCTGACATATTATTCAAAGCCCTAATAATGAATATTAGTTTTATAACAACCAATAACCAATGACCAAAATGACTAATTACCAATGACTAATTATTTAACTGTCTCTCTAACCGCCGAGAAGCTAAGGACATGGAATAACAAAATACCCAGTAAATAAATCCAATAAATATATAAACTTCTGCATACCGACCAATAAATTGTGGTTGTGCCAATATGGAACGGGCAATACCTGTTAGTTCTACTAATCCCACCAAAGATAATAACGAAGTGTCTTTAAATAAGCCGATAAACTGACCAACGATCGCAGGAATAACGGTACGTAAGGCTTGAGGTAAGACAATTAACAAAACCACTAAGGCTGTATTTAATCCTAGCGCTTTCGCAGCTTCAATTTGACCGAGAGGAACTGACTGGAGTCCACCGCGCACGTTTTCTGCCATGTATGCAGCACTAAATAAAACCAATCCAGCAATTGCTCGTAATACCCGATCTAAACGCATATCTGCTGATAGAAACAATGGCAGCATTACTTGAGCGAGAAACAAAATCCCAATCAGTGGTACTCCCCTGATGATTTCAATGTAGAGGATGGAAAACCAACGGACTACGGGTAAATTGCTTGTGCGTCCTAAAGCCAATAAAACCCCAATGGGAAAGGAAAGCACAATACTGATTGCTGCCATAAGTAGGGTAAGTAGCAAACCGTTCCACAAATTTGTAGATACAGATTGCAATCCAAATCCACCACCAAGTAACCAAAGAATAATGGGGAAAGACAGTAACCATAATAGAGAAAGCCAAGGAGTTAGGAGCTTAGTAAACTTTCCTCCAACCCAAAAACCTACAAATAGTAAAGCTGCAATTAACAGTAACCAGAGGCGAGATGTAAAGTCTAACGGTAAAGCAACTAACAAAACGCCGATGATAAAAGCAAATAAAGCGGAGAATTGCTTTGTTAATTGTTGCTTACCAAAGAATACACCCGCAGTTACAGCGCCTAAAGTTGAAGCGATCGCTAGCACAATCCAGGTTCGCCAATATAGCGTTTGCGGAAACCTACCAACTAAAAATAAACGTAAATTAACCTGAATTACCGCCCATTGTGCTTGAGTAGTTGCCCAAGTTAGAATTCCTCGCAGTATCCAAAAAATTAACGCTAAACAGACAACAGTTAACAAGCTGTTGTACCAAGTACTGAAGAGGTTTTTACGTAGCCAAGTTAATTTGTCATTTGTCATTTGTCATTTGTCATTTGTAAAGACTCATACTTCAACCTCATAAACTCAACTTCCGAGTTCAAAGGTGCAACTTTCGAGTTCAAAGGTGCAACTTTCGAGTTCAAAGGTGCAACTTTCGAGTTCAAAGGCTCAACTTCCGAGTTCAAAGGCTCAATTTCCGAGTTCAAAGGTGCAACTTCCGGGTTCAAAGGTGCAACTTCCGGGTTCAAAGGTGCAACTTCCGAGTTCAGAGGCTCAACTTCCGAGTTCAGAGGCTCAACTTCCGAGTTCAAAGGCTCAACTTCCGAGTTCAACTGCTTCCTTATCCCCTTTATCTCCCCTATTCCTCTCATCTCTCTTTAATTTGCACGCTGCGATTGAATAAATTCATGACTACAGAAATGGTTAAACTCAGGGTGAGATAGGTGAGCATAATCAGTAATATCACTTCTACGGCTTTCCCAGTTTGGTTAAAGGTAGTGGAGGCGACAAAATAAATATCGGGGTAGCCGATCGCGATCGCTAGACTGGTATTTTTCGTCAAATTCAGATATTGACTCGTCAACGGTGGAATTATTACCCGCAAAGCTTGGGGAAAAACCACCAACCGCATAACTAACCCTGGTTTTAACCCCAGCGATCGCGCTGCTTCCCATTGTCCCTTCGGTACTGATTGAATCCCACCTCGAACAATTTCGGCAATAAACGCACCTGTGTAAAAAATTAATCCCAACAGCAAAGCTGAAAACTCTGGTGATAATGTAAACCAAGGGAGTTGTAAGCCATTTTGACTAACGCCAATAAAGCCCCAAAGGGATATCTTATTTTCTGTTTTGGGAAAACTGAGAAAAACAACAAAGTACCAAAACAGCAATTGCAGCAGTAAGGGCGTATTGCGGAAAATCTCTACATAAACCATCGTGATATTCCGCACTAACCAGTTGTCAGAAAGTCGGGCAATACCAGCACTTACCCCGACAATGGTTGTCAGAAAAATCCCTGCAACTGCCACCCGCAAGGAGTTAATTAACCCTACCCACAAAGCATGACTGTAGGTGTCAGTGGGTTTATAGCTAATCAGTGTCTCGCCAATATCAAAAGACGCTTGTTGCTTGAGAAAATCAAATCCAAACGGAATACCCAATTGCCGCAAATTGCGCTGGAGATTGCTCCACAGTATTACTACTACAACTGCTGCTAAAAATACAGCAATGAGTTGTAAAGCAATCCGCCAAAAACGGACATCACGCCATATAGACGGTTTTAAATTAGTCATTTCTTATTTCTCCCCCTGCTCCCCCTGCCCTCTTCTACCGAAACGGCGGAGAATAAAGCAGTCCGCCCTTGCTCCAGAGTTGATTTTGACCGCGAGCTAGATTGAGTTTTGTTTTGGGGCCGAGATTGCGATCGTAAACTTCGGCGTAGTTACCGACGTGCTTAATTATTCTGGCTGCAAAGTCGTTTGTTAAGCCGAGTCCTTCACCAAGGTTGCCTTCTGTTCCTAAAAAGCGCTTAATGTCTGGATCGGTACTAGTTGCAAACTGACCCACATTTTGGGAAGTAATACCCAATTCTTCAGCTTTTACCAGAGAATAAACCACCCACTTAACAGCATCTCCCCACCTAATATCTCCTTTGGCAACTGCTGGTGCAAGGGGTTCTGAAGAAATTACTTCATTGAGAATCACGTTATCTTCTGGTTTAGGTAAAATTGTACCCCGCGAAACTAATGCTGAACGGTCAGCCGTAATGCCGTCGCAACGACCTTCGGCATAGGTAGCAAAAGTAACGTTAACGTCTTCAAAGACAACGGGTTTGTAAGTGATGCCCCTTTTCCGCATTTGGTCTGCTAAATTCTGTTCGGTAGTAGTGCCAGTTTGAACGCAGATTGCTTTATCCTTCAAGTCTGCTAGGGACTTAATGTTGCTACTTTTGCGAACCATTATGGCTTGTCCGTCGTAAAAGACCACAGGTGCAAATTCTAGACCTACAGAGGTATCACGGCTAAGAGTCCAGGTAGTATTGCGGCTGAGAACATCTACCTCACCAGTTTGCAAAGCTGTAAACCGTTCTTTGGAATTGAGATTGCGAAATTCTACTGCATCTGGGTTATCAAATAAAGCTGCGGCGATCGCACGACAGACATCGACATCAATGCCGCTATACTTACCGTCAGTCCTCACAAAGCTAAACCCTGGCACTTCGCCACTGACACCGCAAATTAACTGACCACGGCTTTTAATACTATCCCAGCGATTCCGAGTTGCTGGTGCAGCTGCATTACTGCCGGGAGTGCTGGGTGTATTTGCTGTTTGCGAATCTCCACTACAAGCAGCGATCACGCATACTAGAGGTGCGATCGCTAAAATTAAAGCTGATTTACGCATAAATTTCATTGATATCGACAATCATAAATGTATTGCTCACTACAATCATTCTATAAAAACAATTTGTTGCTTGTAATATAAAACTTTACCAGCCTTTGTGCTAAATTTATTCCTTTTGAAAAACCGGATTTTAAGTTTTTACTTGTTTTTTAAAAACCTTAGATGCTAAGTGTAAATCTCTCAAGTTTGCTTAGACTTCCGAGTTTTATTTCAACTTTTCACCTACCATACTTGATATAGAAATACATTCATTAAACTTGGAAGATAATATTAAACTTCAGTTAATTAGTTTTATATTCTTCACTGGATAATATTTATAAAAATATATTTAGCGCTTCTTTAAGAATTAGCAAAAGAACCCCAGGAAATCTTATTCACAGCCCAGCATGAAAATCTGTTTATCCTATCTTCAATGCCCCATGCCCCATACCCCATGCCCTAATTGCATACTTTGATGCGATCGGAAGTAGCCACACCAACCTAAAGAACTACCCCTAGCAGGTTAAACTAGGTCTGGTAACAACTGCTCCACCGTTCCTTATGAGGCTTTTATGGGAGCTAACCTCAAACAGATTGCCAACTATTTAGACAACCTTGGTTGGGACTACCGTTTTGATGATGAAGAAGACCGGATAATAACAGGTGTAGAAGCTGATAACCTAGAAGATTTTCTGATAGTTGTCCAGTTGGATGAAGAGGGAAAATTTTTTCGGGTATTTGCCCCTCAAGTTCTGTCAGGAATTCAAGACCACCCTCACAAGGGGGTTATCCTACAGACAATGCTTGCCATTTCCTGGGAAACCAAAATGTTGCAATGGGAGTATGACCCGTCTGATGGTGAAATTCGTGCCATTATTGAGTTTCCTCTAGAAGACTCAATTCTCACAGAAAAGCAATTTCACCGTTGTCTGAGTGGGTTAATTCAGATTGTAGATGGCATAGCCATACCTCGCCTCAAAGAAGTGATGGCAACGGGTCTTGATCCGGGGAATATAGAACTTGGCGAAAGACTGTTACTCACTATCCAAGAAGAAGCTCCAGGATTGCTAGATTTGCTAGAAAAGGCAATGGAAGCACGGAAAAAGCGAGGAAGTTTTCCCAAGGAGTGAGACGGATCATCACTTAAATAGCTATACTCCAAAGTGATACCCTCACTATATACTGAAATTTTCTGGGGCTGGATATTATGACATCCTATGCAACCTCCTCTGCCAAAGCGGAAATGAGTGAACTACGGCGGTTGAAAGGCTTACTACCGCCAGAATTACAGAGCTGGGTCACGGTTGAAGGCACAACTGAGGTCAATCCACCCCTGGTTCGTTGCGAAGAAATTGGTAAAGACCAGGTAGAAATTCAAATTGACCTGGTGAAATGGGATGCCCTCGCAATGGATCAGCGTAATCTGCTGTTCTGGCATGAAGTTGCTCGCGTTCAAAATGACACAATTCCTAAAGATGGTTGGGAAATGGCAGCGTTAGCCATCGGTTTAGGTGGTGCTGTCGGCGAATTGTGGGTACAAGATGGATTGCTGCTGGTGTTAGCTTTGTCGCTGTGTGGCGTGTCAGGCTGGCGACTGTATCAAAAGAATAATGGGGAAAAGCAACTAAAAGAATTGCTCAATGCTGATGAGAAAGCGATCGCTTTGGCAACTCGTTTTGGTTATAGCCTCCCCAATGCCTACAAGAGTCTCGGTAGCGCCTTAAAAACCCTGATTGACAATACTCCTAGCAAGCGCCAACGGTCAAGATACGAAGCAAGACTCTCTGCCCTCAAACGCAGTGCCAATAAAGCAAAAGCTAAATCCAGAACTCCAGACGAAGGTGGGTTGTAATTTAGGAGAGACGCGATTAATCGCGTCTCTACAATTAGGAGTGAAATCTAAACTTCAAACTCCTCACTCCTACATTCTGCCTTAGACTGGGAATGTCTGCTGAGGGGCTGCTGCCTTGCTGATTAGCCGCAGCAATGCCCATTTCATAGAATCTTACTTTTTTCTTGACTACATCTTTATCAAACTCAAATTTTACAGCAGCTTTTACAGTTGATTCAGCATTTTATGCGTCTGAGGGATCACACGCACGTGCTTGACAAACCCCTTCATCAAAGCTTGCCACGTTAAAACTTGATCGGCGGTAGGCGCAAGCATAAGTATTGGAGAGAATTGTTCAGATACTGCTAAAGGCGTAACAGGTTGTAAAAATACTGAGATATCTGGACTAACCTCTGCCACCAACGAAGCTGAACGTTCCAACTCGGCTGGATCTGTGTTTTGAGACACAATTATCTTGACAAAAACATTTAAATATGAGTCATGACATAATTGGAGAAATTTAGCATGTTCTTGCCAATGGCTTTCGCCGCTAACACTGGGCAATTTGAAATCCATACCCACAGAGTCTAAATAAGGAAGAATCATCGCTAGTTGTTCTGAGCGATGTCCGCCAGTTTCTAAGTATATGGGTAGACCAGTTATGTCTCGCACCTGGGGTAGAAACTGCGTTAGAAATGGGGCATGAAGAAGTGGTTCACCCCCAGTTAAGCTAATGCTATCGTGTAGACAAGGTAGATTTTGCTGTTCCACCCATTTGATTAATATAGGTAATGGAACAGGGTTAGAGTGAATTTCAAAGTCGCGTAATCCAGGCGATCGCTCTATCCGACAAGTAGCAGGTGCATTCCAAGTGTGGGCACTATCACAAAAGTGGCAGCGCAAATCACACAAAGCAAAACGAATAAATATTTGACGTGTCCCTACATTCAGTCCTTCCCCTTGAATGGCAGAAAAGACCTCAACTAGGCGTGCGGTAGGTGTAACCGTAGTTTTAGCAATCATTTGATTTGATGAGAGCAACGCGATCGCGCTGCGTCGACACAACAGCAAGGATGTTTCTTGGCTTCTTGTTCTATTGTGAATCGTCGCTAGCGATCTCCAATCTCAGCCCCGGTAAAGAGAAATTAGTCCTTATTACTACTGATTCTAAATATTAGGTTAAGTAATTTTGTAGGACAAAATAATGTTTGGCAGATTACATTATACATGGCAACGAAAGTGCAGAGCTTCATGACTAGCCAACCGACAGAGGTCGATTTTCCAGTTAATTCCCTAAACGACACGGCTATAATGCAGGTGCCCGCGCGGTTGAGCGTGCTGGAGGCTTTAGACTTTAAGCAAACCTGCCAAAGCTTAATTCAGCCCAATTCACATCCTAAACAGATCATCATTGACTTTCACCAAACTACTTTTATGGATAGTAGTGGTTTAGGTGCCCTGGTCAGTAATTTTAAATACGCCCAGACTAAGGGAATTACATTAACACTGCGGAATGTAACACCTCAAGTCATGGCAGTCTTAAAACTCACAGGATTGGATCAGGTTTTTCCCTTAGAGTCGGTTGATGATGGGTTGCTAATAGAACCAGAAGACTTAGTTGATCATCGGAAGACAACTTCTCGTAAAGTAGAGCCGTTACCCACTACTCACCCTTCTGTAGCATCTTGGATGAAACGGTTCTTAGATATTGTCGGGTCTGTGGTCGGTTTATTAATTACAGGAGCTTTGTTTATTCCGATTGCGATCGCTATTCAAATTAACGATCCTGGCCCCATTTTCTTTAGTCAAACCCGTTGTGGTTGGATGGGAAAGCGGTTTGAGATTTGGAAATTCCGTTCCATGTGTGTGGATGCAGAAGCAAGGAAATCCCAAGTAAAAAACCAAGTGCAAGGTGCATTTTTTAAGAATGAAAATGATCCCAGAATTACCAAGGTAGGGCGCTTTTTACGGCGAACTAGTCTTGATGAATTACCTCAATTTTGGAACGTCCTCAAAGGAGAAATGAGTTTAGTAGGTACTCGACCACCGACACCCGATGAAGTGGAACGTTATGAAGTACCAGAGTGGCAACGTTTAGATGTGAAACCGGGCATGACTGGCGAATGGCAAGTCAATGGGCGGTCTACAGTCCGTAGTTTTGAAGATGTAATTCGTCTAGATTTGCAGTATCAAAAAAATTGGAGTTTGGTGTACGATTTAAAGCTAATTTTCAAAACTATAACTATTCTATTTAATAGAAACAGTGGCGCTGTTTAGCTAACTACCCTTATTCACAATTGTTTGGTAACTCCCAACTTTCGCAATAATTCTTAAATACACCCAAGCCCATTATGGGCTTGGGTAAATTTTAGGTTTCTACAACACCAAGTAAGTGAAATTATCCTACAACCTTCTGAATACCTACAACTTCAACTTGCTGCACTTCTGGCAACAAACGCTTCACGCTTTGCTTAACAAATCCCTGCAAAAAACCAATCTGCTGATTTTGCTGAAATACTTTTTGCAAGGTTTGCCGCAAATTCTCCAAATTCAAACCAGTTCCAGAATCTATTGCTATTTCCTGCTGTTGGAAATACTCAACTAGACTTAACCCTGCGACTCTAGTCAAATAAGCTGCACTTACTCCCTGCACTACGCCACCAGCAACAAAGGTAACGGCATTACTTTTAAGAACAGTACTAATAGCCTTTGTAGAAAGTTCAACTAAACCCAGCTTCAGCATCAAACTTCCCATTGTTCCAGCTACAGTTTGTGCTTGTTCTAGGGAAAACTTCTGCTGATAGATTTTACCCAAATCTATTACCATTTGAGCATTAATTGCCGCAGTTGCTAGGATGTCAAGGGCTGGGACTGGGTTTGCAAAGGCAGCAGCAGCAGCTATCCATTGATATTGTTCAATAATAGGGGTAGCGCGATCGCGTCTGGTTGCATTTAGCCAGTTTTTCGCCTCAGCTTTCAACAACCCGGCTTTCCTCATGGTAGTTACCCAAACCAAGCGCTGTCTTTGCTGTGCAAAAACTTCACCCAAATGCTGAGTTAACTGCTGGATATCTGCTGCTGGTTGTTCCATCCACTCTTGCACAACACCATCAGCCTCATGCTTTCGGACTTTGATAGCTATGGGAGAGGCGGCTGTTGCAACTACATTTCCCTGCATTCGCTGTTTCAATGACAGCAAGATGCTGGCGCTTTCATCGGCTAAATACTGGTCTTGTTTGTTGAAAACCAGGATTGTCGGCTGATTTGCTGCTTTTAGCTGCTGTAAAGTTTGGAATTCTGAGTCTGTCAAATCACCGTTTGTCAGAAATAGAACAAAATCTGATTTTGCTACTTCTGCCAAAATAGCCGCATCTGAGTTTTCACCGACTTCTCTAAATAAAGGTGGTGTCTCTTGTAGAGATACGACATTTTGTGTCTCTAGATTTTGCTCTAGCACTTGAATTAAAGTGCTTTTACCCACGGATTTACCGCCAGTCACAGCTACTTTAATTTTTTGCCTGTCTAATTCCAGCAACAATTGGGCAACTTGTTCTCTGAGTGTCTCTAAAGCTGGATGGTTTTCTGCTTCTTGTGCTAGTTGGTTAATTACAGTTTCAGTTTTAGCGATCGCACTTTCTACAGTCGCCCGATCTACGAGCATATCATCTAGCTGCTTTAAACTGTCTTTCGGGCGATTTTGCTGGAATAACCACAAACCACCGCCTACAGCTAAGGCACTCAATAAACCAAACTCACCCACCTGCACTATCGAATCGTGCCAACTGTCCAACATCCACAGAGAAAAGGACAGTCCCAATCCTCCCACTAAAATTGGTCGCTGCAACTTCACAACCATGATTCTCCGCGCCTTTTAGATGGCTATTTCTTCCAGAATAGATCAAAATAAAACAAAAACCCTGCAATCTTCACTGATCGTAGGGTTTTTGTTTTATCTTTTATTTGGTGGCGGGAAGTGGATTTGAACCACTGACCTTCGGGTTATGAGCCCGACGAGCTACCAGGCTGCTCTATCCCGCGTTGCTCTCGACTTATTTATAATAACCTATAGTCAAGAGTTTGGCAACTACAAAAACGATAATTCTCCAATTACTTCTAAACGGGTGTATTTTCCCAAGGTGGTAAACTTTTCACAGAGGCTTTCGGCGGCGCTAGGACTAATCCAACCCATTTGCTTAAGTAAGTGAATAGCAACGGCATGTTTTGCCCGTTTTGTCCCATCCATGACTTTGATCGCTAATCCCAAGCCTTCACCGAGTCTACCAATGCACTGTACTCCTTCGGCACCACTTTTACTTACCAGTTCTCCTGGAGTTAAGCGCATTAGTTCCGTATCAAATTCTCCATCTCCTGCTACCATCGCGGGGTGATGAGTCATAGCACGGACGATGCGCTCCATATCTAGATTGGTACTAGAGGCTAGCAGCGCATATAAAGATGCCATGTGACCAAGTTGCATCAAATAAGTTGGTGCGCCACAGTCATCATGAGCGCAGATAAATTCTGCGGCTGGCATTCGCAGCAACTCTGCTACTTTGCCCAAAATCAATTGCTGTATTGGGTGCTTGCGATCCAAGTAGTTATTCAAGGGCCAACGGCGTTGCTGACAAACAGCTAACATTCCCGCATGTTTTCCAGAGCAATTGTATTCCAGAGGACTGTGCTTACCTTCAGGAGTTGGACACTGGAGTATAGTCGGGTCAAGATCAGCTCGCCAAAGGATGTTAAATACCTGTCGGACTTGATCTATTGTTCCTTTATGGGAACTTGTCATAATTGCTAAGTCGCGATCGCTGAGGTCATAGCGTTCCAGTGTACCTGTGGTGGTGACTGCGAGTGCCTGAAATGGTTTGAGGGCTGAACGGATAAATGCAGCAGTTTCAGAATTGCCGGCAACGGTTAGAACCCGTCCCCGATCATCGCATACTACAGCCTGGACTATATGCCTGGATTCAATAATACCTTCCCGCAGCAACCGGACTTCCAGTGCTGTGGCTTGAGTTCGTTTTCCCATTGTCATGGGTTTATATTTATCACCTTTTTTTAATTAATTTAGTCATTGGTCATTGGTGATTAGTCACTAGTCATTAGCTAAGGACTAATTACCAATGACCAATGACTCTTTAAAACAAATGCCAAACTATCGTACCAGTAACGTACATTCCCGCCAAGCTAGCGAAGGTAAATTGCAATCGCCGCAAGATGGGTTTGATTTCGTATGCAACAATTAAGCGATCGCGGTTAAGGATTTCCTGTGGTTTTGTCCAAGTTTGGCCGTCGTACCAGCCTGACTCTTCATAAAATACTGTAGGACTGCCAAGGCGATCGCACACGTAGAACCAGCCTAAGTATAATCTTACCAGTGCCAGTACGACCCCGACACTGGCTGCTGCTGCACCACAAAGGATAAAATGTGCAATATACTTGTGGGGAGGAAAACTTGCTGCTGCCACAGGTGCTGCGATCAGCCAAGATAAACCCCAAATCCAAGCTATTTTCGTGATATATTCGCGCAAATCTAAAGTGCTATCACGAAACAACCAGGAGGTTTTTAACTCTTCGTACTCATTGAGCGGTTGTTGGTCTGTAGGAACTGGGCAATTAGAAACCGAAGACCTAATCATGTTGGCTTACCTTCACCCTCATCAGATTCTGGAAGGGAAATACGTTCTGCATGAATCCAGAACGCTTCTAAATTATAAAACTCCCGTTCTTTGGGCATCATAATGTGAACGATCACATCACCGTAGTCTTGTAATACCCAACTCCCCTCAACTTTTCCTTCTGTCCTTATGGGACGACGTTGCAACTCAGTTTCGACTTTTCCTTCAATTGCTTGAGCGATCGCTCTGACTTGTACCCTAGAATAGCCAGTCATCATCACAAAGTAATCAGCTAGGTAAGATACCTCTGCTACTTTTAGCAATATAATTTCACCTGCTTTGCGGTCTGATCCAGCTTCTGCTATCGTTGCAGCTAATTTTCCGCTCTCCTCCTCAGTATGGGCGTGGCTCTTGACCACACTCTTCGTCAGTGGGACGGATTGTAATGGGAAATTTCCTTGGAAATAATCAGTCATTAAACCTCAGGTGCTTTTTTTCTTTTGGAACAATTGTTTACATTTACTTACAAATCACAAACAATTGATCTGAAAATGTGTCAATAGGTTTTTTTGAATACTAACAAAAAAACGGGAGCCTATGGGGTCTAGTTTGATAATTCACTGCTTAGAATTTTGACAATAGCAATTAGCAGTTGCGTATGGCTATTGTGTAGCGATAAATTAACCAATAGCTTTTTAGCAAGGATTTCTGGTGAAATATAGTGTTGCCCCACTGGGGATTAATTGAGTATTTGGGGCGACATCTAGGCTATTTCCGGGTCAAAAGATTTATTTTTCAGCTTTTCTCGCCATTTTCCTCAGTTTCTCCAAGTTGAACTTGAGTACGTTGCAATTCCTCTAATGCCATCTTTAAGCTGAGATTTTTCTCATTTAACTCCCGTGTTCGTTCGCGTACTTTCTCTTCTAGTACCTGGTTGTATACTTCTAGCTGTTCGTTAGCATCATTTTGGACTCTGATAAGTTGCTGAACTTCCAAAATTAAACGATTGAGCGAATTAGCTAAGATCCCAACTTCATCATTAGTTGTTACGGGTGCTTGTAAATCAAAATTAGATTCCTCTGTCACCTGTTGAGCAAAATGGGTGACTGCTTGAATAGGACGGACAATAGCCTGACTAGTGAAAATTGCTAATAATGTGGCGATCGCGATCAAGACTAACAGGCTGCCTAAGATAATATTTAGATGTAAATTCTCTGCCCTTCGCAGTTCCCAATTTGCTTGCTGATACTCCTCGGCTATGACTTCAACAGGGTTTGTGATGTCATCGAGAAAATCATCAATCATAAAAATTGATGAGCTATGCATGAAATTTAACAGTTGAGTTTGTGCTGTCCTAATTTCGTTTGGTGATAATTTACTAGGATTGCGATCGTTAAACAGAACCTCTGTGCGCTGTAAGTAAGTATCAAAGCCTTTGTGGGTCTGCAACAAGCAATGAACAGCTTCTTATTCAATTAAAGAATCATATATCCCACAATAGTTTCGGTGATGACTTCAAAGATAAGGATACGTCTTTACATCTCGAAGCCTTTTACCATTTTCTAGTCACAGATAATCTGGCAATAACTCCGGGACTATTTGTGATTACAAGTCCAGAACATAATGATAGTAATCACAATACTTATGTTGGTACGGTTCGGACAACGTTTAGCTTCTAAGTACAGCCCACCATAAACAGGCTACGAAAATTATGCCCAACAGGAGCAAAATCTTAGGGGTTTTGAATTTAGCACTTTGTGCAATCTAACCCCATTGCTATAGATTAAACTTCTTGTTTCGTAACTCTGTTGGACTGAATTGTTCCACGCTCTGCGATCAATGAGTAACACAATGACTCATACTGATTTAAAGCTTGTTCAAAAGCATAGTTTTCAACGGCATATTTGCGACTTTTATAACCCAGAGTGTTGACTTTTTCCGGGTTTTGGTACAAGTCTAAAATTGCCATTGCTAAAGCTTGGGGATCTTCTGGAGGAACGATAACTCCACCGCCACTTTGCCTGATTGCTCTTGCTGCTGTACCATTCTCAGGTACAGAGGCAACTAAGGCCGCCCCACTGGCAAGTAGCACTTGAATTTTTGATGGCATATTGAAGGATACAACATTTTTCTTTTGCACCACTAAGCCAACATCGGCAGCTGCCAACATTTGTGGCAAATCTTTGCGGGGTTGAAACGGCAGTAGCAAAACATTATCTGCACCGCAGTCTAGACATTCCTGTTGCAATCGCTGTAAACCTTTTGCCTCTCCGACGATCACAAAAACAATATCTGGGATATGGCGCAACATAGAAGCAGCTTTGACGACGCTCTCTAAACCTTGGGTTAGGGCAATGTTACCAGAATAAAGTGCTACAAATTTACCATTCAGGTTATGTGCTTCGCGGAAAGGGTTATTTTCTTGAGGCAAAGGGCGGATAAAATTTATATCAACCCAGTTAGGAATTTGCACAATTTTGTCAGCTTTTACGCCCTTGGATCGCAAATTGTCCACAAAACCATCGGCAATTACGCTAATTTTACTGGCAGTGTGGTAAGCAAATTTTTCCAATACTGTAAATAACTTTATAAGCCATTTATTTTTCAGTAGACCAACGTGAATGGCTGCTTCTGGTAATATATCTTGTAAATTTAAGATCACAGGACAAGCACGTAACCATCCTAAAAGAGCAACTGGCACACAGCTTGGCAAAGATGGCGATGTTGAGAGAATCACGTCTGGCCGCCAACCAAAGAGGGCAGGTACAAAACTAGTGACAACGAAACTAGCATCTAGTAACACCCGATCTAATAGGTTGGGTTGGGGACGAATCCAAACGTAGCTGCGTTGGATCTGAACGCCATTTTTGTATTCATTGAGATACCACTTGCCCCGATATTCCTGGTAAATTTGACGCTCAGGGTAGTTGGGCATAGCGGTGACTACGCGTACTTGATGCCCACGCTTCACTAGTCCCTCTGCTAATTCAGTCATCAGTGGGGCAATACCAATTGGCTCTGGATAGTAGTTGTAAGAGTAAATTAAAATTCGCATAAAAGTTAGTCTGAAGTACCCCGGTTTTTTGTTGAATGACAAATATTTGTCTTCAACATTCTTTAGAGCTTGGAAACTCTTATATTTAATTGTGACTTCAGACTCTTTTTCTGTCAGGGATTTTCCTTAAAGATTGAGTAAACTTAGATATTAAATACTTAGAGTAATTATGAATTTTTTTACTATTTAAGCAGCCTTCAAATTTTTAACTTTTGATTGGTACGTAAGTATAAACCCTAAGTATTCTGATATTAATTAAGACTGTTTCACAATATTTAGTTATTGAATGAGCAATCGCCCTTGTATTTTCTCCTTTTTTGCTGGTTCGGGATTCCTAGATTTAGGTTTTGAAACTAGCGGTTTTAATATTGTTTACGTCAATGAAATGTTTTCACCATTTATGGCAGCATACCGCTATTCACGGCAGATTCTCAATCTCCCATTGCCAGAATACGGGTATCATCACGGAGAAAGAGGAGATGTAGGCCAACTTCACGAAGGTTTACAAGCACAACACCTTTGCGAGTTAGTACAAGACTGCCGCAAATCTCATAATATTGTGGGCTTCATTGGTGGCCCTCCCTGTCCTGATTTTTCTATTGGCGGGAAAAATAGAGGACGTTTGGGAGATAATGGCAAGCTTTCCGCTTCTTATGTTGAATTAATTTGCTGCAATCTTCCAGATTTCTTTTTATTTGAGAACGTTAAGGGGTTGTGGAGAACAACAAAGCACCGTTTATTTTTTGAATCGCTCAAGCAACAACTACTAGAAGCAGGCTACATCTTAACAGAGCGGTTAATTAATGCTATCGAATATGGTGTACCCCAGGATAGAGAAAGAATTATTCTCATTGGTTTCCGAAATAATTTTATCAAAGATATAGGAATAAAAGTCGGTAGTAAAAAGTTACTTAACGAGAAGGATTTTCCTTGGGAAAATCATATTTTATATCCTAAAAAAGAGGTTTTTGCTTACCCTTGGCAGAAGTGCGATCCATTCCAAGAAAATTCCATCATGCTTTGTCCTGATGGCATCCCTCAAGAATTAACAGTTGAATACTGGTTTAGAAAAAATAATGTCTTGAAGCATCCTAATACTGAAAACTGTTTTAAACCAAGGGCAGGTATCACAAGATTTGCTGCTATTGATGAAGGAGATGATTCTAAAAAGTCTTTCAAGCGTCTTCACAGATGGCGTTACTCTCCGACAGCTTGTTATGGAAATAATGAAGTACATTTGCATCCCTATAAAATCCGCCGAATATCTGTGGCGGAAGCTTTAGCTATCCAATCTTTACCTGCAAATTTTGTACTTCCAGAGAATATCTCGCTGACAAATATGTTTAAGACTATTGGTAATGGCGTACCATATTTGGCATCCAATGCGTTAGCTAAAACTATTACTAACTTCTTAGGAATTGGTGTAAAAAATGCTGTTAATATTTCTAACCTTACCAAGAATAATGTCAACTTAAACACTTATACTAATTCCGCAACATCTACAGAACCAACATCCAAAATAAGTTAGTAGCTTGTTTTCAGGATAAACTCGTAATAAATATGGTTTAATATATATATAAGAAATGTTTTAATTTTTTATAAAGTTTAATAATCAATTACTGGCAGAAGACACGATGGCAGCAGACTATCCAGATATTGATATTGCGCCATTTATTGATCACGCCCTGTTAACCCCAACGGCTACTCCAGAGCAGGTTCAGCAGTGGTGTGAAGAAGCATATAGATTCAATTTTGCGGCAGTTTGCTTGTACCCCACCTATGTCAAACAAGCTGTCGAACTCCTCCACGGCAAGAATCCCAAAGTGTGTACTGTGATTGGCTTTCCCTCTGGTGCGACAACTTCAGCAGTGAAACTCTATGAAGCTCAAGAAGCGGCGGATAATGGAGCCACTGAATTGGATGTGGTCATGAACTTGGGCTGGTTGAAAGCTGGTAAAACTGAAGAAGTCCACCGGGAAATTGCCGAAATTTGTGAAGAGACTGGGCAAACTGTCAAGGTAATTTTGGAAACCAATCTGTTGACAGATGCGGAGAAAAAAATAGCTGCTGAAATAGCTATGGAGGCGGGGGCGGCTTTCTTAAAAACTAGTACAGGTTGGAATGGCGGTGCAACAGTGGCAGATGTGCGATTTTTGCAGGAATTGGCAAAAGAGAGGGTGGGAATTAAAGCTGCGGGTGGTATCCGCACTATTAATCAAGCTCTAGACTTAATCGTAGCGGGTGCTACTAGATTAGGCACATCTCGCGGTATCGATTTGATCCGCCAGCGCGATAATCTGGGGAAGGGTGAATAGTCATTTGTTTATCTTCCTAACCTGCGAAAAACTGCGGGCACATCTATGCCCTTTGTCTTAACCCAATGACCAATTTTAGATTTTGGATTGAAGGATTGAAGGATTCAAAATTTAAACCTGGTTTCAGAGCAGCTAGTTTCAACTATGGAAAAATCTAAAATCCTTGCATTCCTTTTGTAAGTCCCTACTTTTAGGTATGGCGTTAATCTAAAATCCAAAATCCAAAATTGATTGGCTAATGACTAATGACTAATGAGTAGAACCTACAAAGCAACCGGAATTAATCTTAAAACTCAGGTGCTGGGAGAATCAGATAAAATAGTGACCATTTTGACACCAGAATTCGGTCTGATTCGAGCAGTGGCTCCAGGGGCACGTAAGCACAACTCCAGCTTGGGCGGCAGGAGTGGTATGTTTGTTGTGAATGAACTATTGATCGCGAAAGGGCGATCGCTTGATAAAATTACTCAAGCACAGACGTTAAAAACTTATCCTGGTTTAGCTAAAGATTTGGGAAAATTGGCTGCTAGCCAATATTTAGCAGAAATAGTCCTCTCTCAAGCTTTGAGCGAACAACCCCAAGAAGAACTTTATGAGTTGTTCAATGAACATCTCCATCGGTTAGAAGCATTGTCTAGTACAAATGCATCTGGTGTTTTGGCTCATCTGGCTCATGGGGTGTTTCACCTTTTAGCCTTAGCAGGAGTAACGCCGCAAGTGCAAGTATGCTGCTTATCTGGGCGCTCCCTCAAGCCAGACTTTACAGACCCCAACTGGCAGATAGGATTTAGCGTTCCTACGGGTGGAACGATTTGCTTAGAAACTTGGAAACGTTTACGAACACAGGGAGAGGGGGAGATTAATAACCAATACCCCATTCCCCATACTTCTCTACGAGAGGCTGCGCCAACGACTGCGCTCAGTACAAGTACCCCATTACCCATGCCCCATGCCCAAACAGTTGTTGTGCATCGGCAAGAAATACCTTTGATTTCTAGTCGTCTGGGTGCTATGGAACTGGCTTTGCTTCAACATCTGTCACAACCAGAGATAATGCAAATTGATGGTGCTAGAGACCATAACTGGTTATCTGTTGAGCAGATTTTGCGCCAGTATGCTCAGTATCAATTAGGTCGCCCTATTCGCTCTGCTACCTTGATCGATTCTTATTTTGCTGCCAACCATGATGCAACCATCTGATTTGGATAAAAAAATCCTGCCTTTGTCACCAAGCCTCGTTAAAAAACAGAATAGGATATCAGATCCTAACGTCAAGAATCACTTGAGTGCCGTTTCAAAGTGTACACCTAGTCAAATCAATAGCCAAGAAATGTCCCCAAAAGACGTTTCTAAAAACGATCAAAGTTGGACAGCCCAGATCCCAAAAACTGATGTTCCAGAAATACAATCTGAGGACAAATTAACTACTGCTGAGGCAAATAGCAACGGGCAGAGTTTGCCAGTAGCTACTACCCCAGAAACAGAATCACCCAAATTAGATGGATCTGGTTCAGGTGGAGAAGCTGTTTCCGGGAATGTAACACAGCAGGGGTTTTTGCCTGTATTAAAAAACCCTAATTTTCTGGCTCTTTGGGGCGGTCAAGTTTTCTCCCAACTAGCAGATAAAGTTTATTTGGTGCTGATGATTGCTTTGATTAATACTCAGTTTCAGGCTAGTAATCAGAGTATTAGTGGTTGGGTGTCAGTATTGATGATGGCTTTTACGATTCCAGCCGTATTGTTTGGTTCCGTTGCTGGCGTGTTTGTCGATCGCTGGTCAAAAAAGGCTGTGCTGGTGGCAACGAATATTTGGCGCGGCATCCTGGTTTTGTCAATTCCCTTCCTGCTGTGGTTGACTCATGGCTGGAAACCCATAGGAGTCATGCCAGTAGGTTTTTTGATCATTCTGGGTGTGACTTTTCTAGTTTCCACACTGACACAGTTTTTTGCACCGGCGGAACAGGCAGCAATTCCCTTAGTGGTAGAAGAACAGCATTTACTCTCAGCTAATTCGCTTTATACGACAACGATGATGGCATCGGTGATTGTTGGGTTTGCTGTTGGGGAACCATTATTAGCGATCGCAGATGGACTTTGGTCGCAAATTGGTGGTAGCGGTAGTTTGGGCAAAGAACTTTTAGTTGGTGGTAGTTATGCGATCGCTGGACTAATTTTATTCCTCCTAGCAACTAAGGAAAAACACCATCACCCTGATACAGAATTCCCTCACGTATTCTCTGATTTGCGAGATGGTTTTGCCTACCTCAAAGCAAATCATCGCGTCCGTAATGCTTTGCTTCAGTTAATTATCTTGTTTTCTGTCTTTGCAGCATTAACTGTTCTAGCTGTTCGGATGGCAGAAATAATTCCCAATATGAAAGCTTCCCAGTTCGGCTTTTTACTAGCAGCTGGTGGTGTTGGCATCGCTGCGGGAGCAACAATTCTCGGTCAATTTGGTCAACGCTTTTCCTATACCCAACTAAGTCTTTGTGGTTGTATGGGTATGGCAGCATCCCTGATTGGTCTATCAATCTTTACAACTCAACTGTGGCTAGTCCTGTTACTGGTGGCGCTATTAGGTATCTTTGGAGCCCTAGTCGGAATTCCCATGCAAACCGCAATTCAAACAGAAACACCTCCAGAAATGCGTGGTAAAGTATTTGGCTTGCAAAACAATGTAATTAATATTGCCCTTTCCTTACCGTTAGCTTTAGCTGGTGTCGCAGAAACCTTTTTGGGATTACAGGCAGTTTTTTTGGGATTAGCAGCGATCGTCTTTTCAGGAGGTATATTAACCTGGTATAACTCACGTAAGTAGTTATCAGCTAAGAGGACTTATTATTCATTACCTTGAAGTAATTACTAATTTCCTTAAAGCTTTTGTGTTCATGCTAAACTGTGGTCAGTGAAAATTTATCATATACTTGTGGGATATCAATCTGACATTAGTCAGAATAAGTTGTTTAAGTATCAGTAATTAACAACTTATACGTAAGATAAATAAAGCCATCAATCCACGAGTTTAATCAGCTTTCAAATATGCTTTTTAAACTACAATGTGGTGGCAATTTTTAATAAATAAAAACCAGCAAGTATAGCTAGATAAAATAAAAATCACAAAGGGCACACAATTAATAGCTCAAACCCGCTTTTCTTACAGCCAAATAAAGAATGCGTATAGCCTGGATTGGAAAAAAATCACCCTTTTGCGGCAATGTCACTTACAGTCGAGAAATTACAAATTCTTTGCTAGATAGAGGACATCAAGTTAGCTTTCTTCACTTCGCACAGGAAGAGTCTGAACCTGATAATTGGCCAAATCTTCGAGAGGTTTCGCTCCCTTTTATTTACAAGTCTCAGGTTTATACAATTCCTACTTTTAAAGCAACCAAAGTTTTAACCGATTCACTGCGAGAAATAAAGCCAGATGTAGTCCATGCTTCCTTAACATTATCTCCCCTAGACTTTTTTCTACCGGAAATCTGTGAGGAACTGAGATTACCCCTAGTTGCCACTTTTCACACACCGTTTGCTGGCAAGGGGGCAAAGCTGATATCGGGAACACAACTTTTGGCTTATCAGCTTTATGCACCTTTTTTAGTTAACTACGATCGCGTGATTGTATTTTCCCAAATTCAGCGAGAATTATTGGCAGGGATGGGTGTAAGGGAAGAAAATATTGCTGTAATTCCCAATGGTGTTGATACCGTTAAGTATTCTCCAGGATTTTCTCAAATCAAAGCAGAATTTAAAGCCGATCGCTTGTTTGTTTACCAAGGTCGAATAGCACCAGAGAAAAATGTCGAAGCCCTACTCCGCGCTTGGAAGCAGTCGGCAATGGGGCCTGGTACGAAGTTGCTAATTGTTGGCGATGGCCCTTTAAAGTCTTCCTTAGAGCCGTTTTATGGTTCAGAATACGGCATTATCTGGTTGGGATTTGTTGCTGATGAAGACCGACGGATCGAAATTTTGCGGGGCGCAGATGTATTTGTTCTACCTTCATTAGTAGAGGGTTTGTCTCTATCTCTGTTAGAGGGAATGTCATGTGGGTTGGCTTGTTTAGCAACAGATGTGGGTGCAGATGGAGAAGTATTAGAAAAGGGCGCAGGTGTAGTTATTAGTACTAAAACTGCGCGATCGCAGTTAAAAACCCTCTTGCCAGTATTGCAAGACCATCCAGAGTTAACAACTTTACTTGGGCAAAAAGCCAGACAGCGTGTATTAGACCGCTATACCCTCAGTAAAAATATTACTCTGCTGGAAGAACTTTATAAAGAAGTTTTAGCCCAACGACCTCTACCGCTAAGTCGTAGAGCTTAGGGAAAGGGAAGAAGTGCGATCGCACTGTAAATTATGAGATGGCAATCAATGCGATCGGGCAAGTATGTTAGGCAGCATTCAATACAGTTCAGATAAGACCAAAACACTTGTAGAGACGGCGATTTATCGCGTCTCAAAAACCCAAAATTTTTGTCAGTAGCCCTTAACTGAACCGTATTGAGGCAGCATTTACTAATATTCGAGTCATAGAATAATTTGTGACTTATGAATACAGATACCTGACTAAGAATTCTCTTACCACGCAAGTGAGATTGATCAATTAATCTTAGAATTATCCCCTAAAGACCAGCCCAAACTAGTTGGCTGTTCATAAATCCGTTTTAGAGTATTGACATCTCTGGAAGAAATAGGCAACGGGTTACGAACTTGAGAAAAATATAGGGCATCAGTTTGTAGCGGACTATGGCCCCAAATTCCCAGTGCATGACCAAATTCGTGGCGGGTAGCTGCAATGAGATACTCACCTGTTTGACTGGGACTTAGCAAAATAGTGAAGCGGTGGGATAAAACTTTGTTGGTGGTGTATAACTCGTAAGTAGTTTGTGCCGAGCGCGCACGGGGTATATTACTACCAGGCGAAATTTGTAGAGGTGGCGCTTTTTGCACAATGGTAATATTAGCAATTTCTGGCTGTTCTACTATTGTCAAAGGCAAATAATTGCTCCATTCCTTTACACCCTGCAAGACACCATTAACCCATACTTGAGCTTGTTTTTCGTTAACGGATTTTGGTGGTTCTACGTAAACTCGAATGGGAAATTGTGACCAGACTAAATAACCAACTTGGGTTGTTGTGACTTGTGAAAAGTAGTCACCACTGTTAGTGCTATCTTGCCACTTTGCGAGTGTGGGCGGTAAGGAATGGGGTTTTGGGATGGGTGAGGTGGAGAGAGAGATTACTGAGCCGGAATACACATATTTTGGTATTATTGTAAACCCATAACTCGAATGAAGATTAATACAAACGATAAACAGCCCTGTGCCAATAAATAAGGCAAGAGCTGTAATTAACCGTTGTGAGATTAAATTTATTAGGATGTTAAGTATTTGGTGTTGGGTTTTTTTACCCATTGACCTATCCTTATTTAGGCAGCCAACCAGCACTTAAAACCACTGTTAAACCGAGGAAAATTACTGTCAATGCCCAAGTAATTCGATTTAAGGTGTTTTCTGCACTTTTGGTACTGCTAAATAGCTGGGCTTGTCCACCAATGGCTCCAATGCCATCACCTTTAGGGCTATGTAGTAAAACTAAGATAATCAAACCAGTGGCGGAAAATGCCCAAATGCCTTGCACGATATTAGTAGCTGTCATGGTAGGAATCTCATTTATAACAATTTTTCAAAAAACAGAATTCAGAATTCAAAAGTTAGGAGTTTTTAGCGAACTCCTAACTCAGGACTCAGCACTCAGGACTCTTTTACAGCCCTACTTGCACAGGGGTGCGAGTGCGTTGCAGTTCATAATCTGCTGTTTTCAGCAGCGATCGCCCTGTCATCTCTGGTGGTTGAGGCAGCTGTAAAATCTCTAGAATTGTGGGGGCAATGTCGGATAGCTTACCATCGCTTCGCAGTTCGACATTTGTACCATATCCAGGGATTTTGACTTTCTCACCTTCTACCAATATAAAGGGGACTGGGTTAGTGGTGTGGGCTGTCCAGGGATTACCCCCATCATCTAGCATATACTCAGCGTTGCCATGATCGGCAGTAATAATTGTTGTCCCACCGGCTTTGATAACGCTCTCTAACAAGCGACCTAAACAGCGATCAACTGTTTCAATTGCTGTAATGGTAGCTTCGATTTGACCAGTATGCCCTACCATGTCTGGGTTAGCATAGTTAATTACAACTAGGGAATATATACCCTTTTGAATCGCAGCGATCGCAACATCTGTAACTGCTACTGCTGACATCGCTGGGGCGTGATCGTAAGTAGCTACCATTGGGCTGCTTACTAATTCCCGATCTTCTCCAGCAAAAGGTTCCTCCAGACCCCCATTAAAGAAATAGGTGACGTGGGCGTATTTTTCTGTTTCGGCGGTGCGGAACTGATTCAGACCATGATTAGCTATTACTTCTCCCAGAATATTACTGAGATTCTGCGGCTCAAAGGCTACAGCCACTGGTAAATCTGAATCATACTGTGTAAACGTGACAAAAGACAGCGGTGTGATTTGCTGTCTTTCAAAACCGTTAAAAGTGGGACTGACCAAAGCTTGAGTCAGTTGTCTGGAGCGATCGGGGCGGAAGTTGAAAAATATCACCCCATCCCCTGGTTCTATTGCGCCGGGTGCAATTCGGATGGGGTTGATAAATTCATCTTTTACCCCTTCGGCGTAAGATGCTTGCAAGATTTCCACAGCCGTGCGATTATCACCTGTACCATCTTGGGTCATCACGTCGTAGGCGCGTTTGACCCGATCCCATCGGTGATCACGATCCATCGCGTAGTAGCGACCGCTGAGGGTGACTATGCGTCCAATTCCTGTGCGGTCTATATAATCTTGCAGCAGTGTGATTGCTTTTACCCCTTCTGTTGGGGCGGTGTCACGACCATCGGTGATGGCGTGGATACAAACTTCTGGAATTTGCTGGTTTTTGGCTAAGTCAAGTAGTCCGAATAGATGGGTGATATGCGAATGTACCCCTCCCTCAGAACAAAGCCCGACTAGATGTAGCTTGCTATTCCGAGAACGAACTTCCTGGCAAATTTTGACAAGTGCTGGGTTTAAGGCAATAGAACCGTCTTCGACTGCATCGGAGATGCGTACAAGTTCTTGCGGTACCACTCGCCCAGCACCAATGTTCAAATGACCAACTTCCGAGTTGCCCATTTGACCCTCTGGCAACCCTACGGCTTTTCCTGATGTGCGGATGAGGGTATGCGGGTAAGCTGCCCATAAACTGTCCACAATGGGAGTTTTAGCAGCAACAATAGCGTTTCCTCGCTTTTCCTCGCAGTAGCCCCATCCGTCTAAAATGACTAGCACCACAGGAGCAACAGGTGCTTTGGTCATAGTAAAATTGCCCTTTACTTTTTGTAATACCCGAATGATACCATTGCTAATCCACGTCGCAAGTGAATTTTTGCTTATTAATTTCTTTTATGAAAGACTTACACGTTTTTTGAAATATTTTTTAAACTTTAGCGATTTTTCTGTAATTTTGTTGAGCGCTAATAATAAGTGATTACTTAGTAGTAGCATTTTAGCACTACTACTAAGTCCGTATTCAATCTCTTATTTCTTTTTGGTAGAAGCTTTTGCAGCTTTTTTAGCAGCTTTTTCGGCAGCGATCGTAGCTAACTTTGCTTGTTCTTTTTCTTCGGCAATTTTCTGTAGATAGTAATGATAATCTCCTAAGTAAACCCGGAATTCACCATCACGAATTTCGACGATTTTGTTAGCTACTTGAGAAATAAAGTAGCGATCGTGAGAAACTACAATTGCCGTACCATCATAGTTTTTCAGCGCTTCTTCCAGCATTTCTTTCGCTGGAATATCTAGGTGGTTTGTCGGCTCATCTAGAATTAGTAAGTTCGCGGGACGTAAGAGCATTTTTGCCAACGCCAAACGAGCTTTTTCTCCTCCACTTAATGCCCCAACTGCCTTAAATACAGTATCACCAGTGAATAAGAAGCGTCCCAAAAGCGTGCGGACTTCTTGATTATCCCAGTCTGGAACTTCATCATGGATAGTTTCCATGACAGTTTTCTTCAAGTCTAAAGCTTCAGCTTGATTTTGTTCAAAGTAACCGGGGATAACATTATGATCGCCTAATTGAACGCTACCTTCTGTGGGTGGTTCCATACCCATAATTACGCGCAGAAGTGTAGATTTTCCAGCACCGTTGGGGCCAAGAAAAGCAATGCGATCGCCTCTTTCAATTAGCAGATTTGCTGCCAAAAATAAGATTTTATCACCATAAAGATGAGTTAAATCTTTAATATCCACTACCTCGCGTCCACTGCGGGGTGCAGGCGGAAAACGGAAGTGGAGAGTTCTTACCCCAGCAATAGGTGCTTCAATGCGCTCAATTTTGTCGAGTTGCTTTTCCCGGCTTTTTGCCTGGGTACTGCGGGTAGCACTGGCGCGGAATCTATCAACAAAGGTTTGCTGTTTCTCTAATTCTTTTTGCTGACGTTCGTAAGCACTCAGTTGTGCTGATTGGCTTTCGGCTTTTTGTTCCAAATATGCCGAGTAGTTACCAAGGTAAGTACTGGAAACACCACGTTCAGTTTCCACAATTTGGGTGCAGAGGCGGTCAAGGAACTCCCGGTCATGGGAGACTATTACCATAGGCGTAATCAGCCCTCTGAGGTAATTTTCCAACCACTCAATGGTTTCTAAATCTAGGTGGTTAGTCGGTTCATCCAGCAGCAACAAGTCGGGTTTTTGCAGCAGAATTTTACCTAAACTCATCCGCATTTGCCAACCACCACTGAAGGCACTGACGAGGCGATCGCCATCTTCTAGCCCAAACCCCATCTCTGGTAAGATTTTTCCGATGCGTGCATCTAAGTTATAGCCATCCAAGGCTTCAAATTTGCGCTGCAAGCGATCCAACTTGTCGATCAGCCGATCCAGTTCGTCTGGGTTAGCCGTTTCCATCTCTTGTGGTATGTGCGCCAGAGACAACTGTACTTCATTAGCTTCTTTGAAGACAGTCCAAAATTCTTCTCTAACGGTGCGGGTGGGGTCTACTTCAAACTCTTGGTTGAGGTAAGCTATGTGTAAGCTATTAGGACGGATAATTTCGCCTGCGGTGGGTTCAATTTCCCCAGAGATGATTTTGAGTTGGGTAGATTTTCCAGCACCGTTGACACCGACTAAGCCAATGCGATCGCCTGGTTTAACTTCCCAGTTGATATCTTTGAGAACTTCGCCTGTGGGATAAATTTTACTTATATGTTCTAGTCGCAGCATTAAGTTTCTCTCAGGTAGGGAGTGGGTGGTTGAGGACGAAGTACTAACACCGCCTCTAATATTAACAAAAATTAACTATAAATTCGTCGTGAGAAAGTTTGGAAGCCGCAAACCAAATTTGGCTTGAGCCACGGATAAAATTTACCACATCTATCTCAAGGCTGGCTTTGTGTTACTTGTCTAACTTCTTCGACACTCAAATCTAACGCTTTTGCTACTTGTTCTACAGTCAACCCTGCTGCCAACATTGCTGGTACTGCTTTTAGTTTCCCTTTAAGCTCACCTCTAATCTCACCTTCTTCAATACCTTGTTCAACTCCTTCCTGAAAGGCTTCCTGATAAAATCTGGTTTGCTTTAACTCGTTTAATCCAAACATTTCCTCCATCTCCTCCCTACTCATTGTGGGAAATTTGTAAGCCAAAATAGTCTCTATAAATTGTAATAATTGCTGCTGTTTTGATGGTGAGTTTATCTCTGACTTGGTTCTGTCTATCAACTCCCTTGCTTTAGCGATTGCTATATCGTCGGTTGCAATTACTAATTTAGCAGTTGCAATGCCAATTGGAAGCGATGCACCTTCACCTAATTCATCCAAATAAATGCGCCTGACGCGCCCACTTGTAAAAAACTCACGGTAATGTTTGATATCTCCTGTATCTACATTCCTCTTTGGGTATAAAACCACAGCACCCCAGTCATTTGATGGTTGATTCTGACGGAGGTATAAACATATTTCTGCAATTAGCCGCGAATAAATTTCCCCATCAGCTTGAAATTGCACTTCAACAAAGTAAATCGGGTTCTCGCTTCCTGGTGTCGGTAGAAACACACCATCGATTCTGAAGGCTGTTTGTTTGATTTCAACTGATGAAAATTGATAAAGGCTAGCTGATTCTGGAGGATTACCAATAAGTTCAAAGAAGATATCAGGAAACTCTTGAAACAGCCTATAAAAGATAATGTCTGTTTTCACAATTTTATATCACTTGAAGATTTTTATTTGCTCTTCATGTATTGCTTGATTCTTCCGAACCATCCCGCACTTTTAGCAATTGCTCTTTTGCCATTCCTAATATACGTGATAAGGGCGCTAATAAAGTATCATCAAATGCTTCTCCAGCATAAATATTATTCAGTTCAGTGGGAGATAATTTAAAGGTGTCACAGAATTTAGCAAACTCCTGATTACTCAAGTCGAGTTCTTTTTGCCTATCATAAAGTAAAACTGCGATCGCTCTAGTTCCATGCTTTGGACGCTCACTAGTTTTTACATATTTTTCCATTAAAAAATTGACTTTCCTGGTATCGCCGCCGATTTTTTTAATTAAATCAGTGCAAGCCATTTTTAGGGCTTTCTTTAAAACTTCTTCTTCATTTAAAATTTTAATAATTTCATTGGCATAATCTGGTTTAAAAAATCCCACCAAATTGCCTTGGTGATAAACTGGTATATAAGGATTATTCATTTCAAGTTGCCAATCTAAAGGCTCATTGCGTAGCGACATAGCTGCACCCCTAAATATTTTAAGATTGCACTATTTTAAAACCATTTATTCCTTAACTGCCAGTAGAATACCCTATTACTGGCAATTAGAAATCGCAGCTATACAGACAAAACCCACAGAGATGGGTTTCAACTTGCTGGAGTCCACGCAGACGGACTTAGTTTGTGCAGCCATTACGTATTTATATCAGAACCTTTAACTCAACCAAAATTAGCGATGCCAGGTGAATCAATGCGATTTTACTACTCACGCGCCTAGTTTTGTGATTCGTATTCTTCAAAAATTATTACAGCAGCTTCTAAGTATCGATCTAATAGACGATGATCGGATATATCAGGTAATACTAATTCGACAGTCGATATGGCTTCCATTATTCCAACATGCTCTTCTCCAACTTTAAAAGCTGCGATAGACCACCATAGTCGAGCTATTGCAGTTTGAACATCTTCCCTTTCAGGCAAATACCATATTTCTCGACCAATTTCATTACACTGTAAAGGAGTTAAAAAATTTTGCTCTGACAAAGCTTGCTGAATATATTTATTAAGCTGGGAGAGTTTGTCCGATTCAATCTCAGATGAATATATTTGTATGCATTCTATTGCCCATTGAATTGCCAAACTATAGTGATATTTTTGTAATTTCAGTGCAATTGGATAAACCCAAAGTATTTGTTTTTGTGCTATAGTTTGTTTTACATTTTCTATTACTTCTTTCATAGATATAACTATATCTAACTAACTTGAAGTAAGACTTATAAGTATATAATTTTTTTGACCTCGTTCTACTTAAGGTGTCTCCAAATAACAAATGAGCGTCATAAAAATGGTAGTAATTATCCTTCCCAGTCTTGACGAGTATCGCACAGAAAATTGTCTGCGATCGCATCATCAAATAAATACGGGCAATGCTCTGGAAAAGTTCGTAATGGTAAGTTAGTTTCTTGTAGCGCCAAATCGACTCCCGCTTCAAAGCCATCTAACAAAGCTTCTTTGATTCGAG
The DNA here is from genome assembly GCF_014698055.1 of Nostoc sp. FACHB-133. Lineage (NCBI taxonomy): Bacteria > Bacillati > Cyanobacteriota > Cyanophyceae > Nostocales > Nostocaceae > Nostoc > Nostoc sp. FACHB-133. Next base: position 91,732 of record NZ_JACJSH010000021.1, on the reverse strand, counting down.
ACTTTAAGCTGGGGTTCTGTCGCAAATGTCTGTGGATGGCGCGACGCTGTTCTCGAATTGTTAAAAACCAACTGCGAGAGCGTTGTTCGGGTTGATACTCCCACTTAAAGAGATGACCGAGTAATACACTCAGAGGACTCACGAGTTCCCGATACTCCTGTCTCCCCAAAGCTTGAATTTCCTCTTGCAGGTGTTGCCAGTCTAGTTCCATAACTAGCCTCTGCTCTAACGCTTTAGCCTGCTGCTGTGTCCAGCCATAGAAATCTTGGTCATACAAAGAAGGTTTGTCCATAGAGTTGAATCTTGACAGCAAAAGATCACAAGCTAGTTAAAAAAACTTAATTACGAATTACGAATTACGAATTATTTTAATATTCAACTAGCCTTCGCCTCATCCCCGGATGCTTCAGCTACAGCCGCCAATCTCTCTGCCGCAGCTTGGACGATCTGAGCCACTTGAGCCAAAGGCATGTGCTGGATTTGTCTAAGAATCAGACTCAAATCTGAGGTTTCTGGAATTGGCTTGCCATCAATGCAGCTAATTAACTCTTCCATTGTGTAGCCTGCTTTCGATGCGATTCGAGCCAAATTTTCTGTATCTGGAACCTTCACACCTTTTTCCCACATCTGAACAGCAGTAGCAGATACCCCCAAAAGCTTACCAAATGCTCGCTGACTCATTGAACCGCGAGCTAGTTTAATGATTTCAATCAGTTTTTGTTTGCTTTCGATCTTCACTGCTTATATAGCTAGCCAACTGTATTTACAAGTTTACTTTCAATATTACAAGTTTACTTTTATATTGACAGCCTTGTGTTTTAGTACTAAACTATATCTCTGGTTGTAAATCGACAACTACAGGCATCAAGCTAGTAGACTAACCTATCTATCTTTAACCAACTCAAAAAACTTAGTTTGCTACAGCACTTCAGCTAGTAGTTAGACTTTACTGCGAAGAAATAATATCGAAGGTGCATCATGTTTCGCAAGCCACGCAAAATTAACCAATATCGCCGCAAAGGTAAAAACCTTATAGCCACTAATAAAATTAAACCAGAACAGTGGAACATTTCTGACGCAGAAACCAAAAAAGCTTTAAAAGTTAAAGGCTACGAGGTTAAGCAAATCAAAAAAATCCACCTTCTGAAGCATCAAGTGTGTATTTCTTACTGGGATTTAAAAGGCAATATATGTAGCAGCTTTTTTAGCTACCGGATTTTTGCGCGTTGGCAAAAGGAAGTAGAGAAATTAATTTATACCTGTCAAACCTTAAAGGAATGGGCGAAGCTAAATTACGTTATGAAGTACGAATTTGCCTATTACCATTATCCCAGTGAAATAGAAGATGCACTCGGCACGATATTAGAAAACCACCTGTGTCTGTTAAAAACAACAGAACAACAAGTGGTTTTACATAATATTTAACAGCAAAAATTAGTTAGCGGCAGAAGTCGCTAACTCCGCCAGACGTTCTTGCTGGTCTAGAGATATACAAGACTGAATAAGTGTCTCTAAATCACCATCCAAAACAGGAGTAAGAGAATAATTCTGACCTAACCGATGATCGGTAGCGCGGTTATCTTTATAATTATAGGTGCGAATTTTTTCCGATCGTGATCCAGTACCAACCTGCGATCGCCGCATGGAAGTAACAGCTGCTTGTTGTTCGCTTAATTTAATGTCATACAACTTCGCCCGCAGAATTTGCATAGCCCGTTCTTTGTTTTGCAACTGACTGCGTTCTTCTGTACAGAAAATACGTATTCCCGTTGGTTTGTGCATCAAGTCAACGGCTGTTTCCACCTTGTTGACGTTTTGTCCACCAGCACCACCAGAACGAGCTGTAGTCATTTCAATATCTTTCGGGTCAATGTGAATTTCCACATCATCGACCTCTGGCATAATCGCTACGGTAGCTGTGGAAGTATGAACCCGTCCTCCAGACTCAGTTGCCGGCACGCGCTGCACACGATGCACTCCAGCTTCAAACTTTAGCTGGCTGTAAACATCATTACCTTTAATTTCGAGAATGACCTCTTTCCAGCCACCCATTTCTCCGCGAGATTCGCTTACTAGAGAAACTTTCCAACCTTGAGTCTGGGCATAGCGGGTGTACATCTGCATCAAATCACCAGCCCAAATGCTTGCTTCATCGCCACCAGTACCAGCACGAATTTCCAACATGATATTCTTTTCATCATTGGGGTCGCGTGGTAGCAGTAAGACTTTCAAGCGAGACTCTAAATGTTCTATTTTTTCTTCAAGTTCTTTTACTTCCAGTGATGCCATTTCTTGCAACTCTGGGTCACTTGCAGATTCTTTGTAAACCTGACGCGCTCCGATTAAGTCTTCTTGGGCTGTTTTCCAAATTTCATAAGTATTAACTACCTCTTCCAAAGAAGAACGAGACTTAGCAATTTCTTGATATTCATCAGGATTGCTAGCGGTATCGGGGTCGCCAAGACGACGTGTTAATTCATTAAAAGTTTGTTCAACGGATTTTAGTTTGTCCAGTAAGTATGATTCAGCCATGACGAGTGCGATCGCTCCTTAAAAAAATAACAAATTGGCTCGAGCATATAAATGAAAATCGACCCAGCTGATGCAGGGCCGTCGTTAACAGCAGAGCCAAATCGCTACTTTTTGTCTTGTTCCTCGCCAGATGTTTGAGTGCTACTCATACCGTACTTGCGGAGGAAGCGCTCTACTCGACCCTCAGTGTCAATAATCTTCTGAGTGCCGGTGTAAAATGGGTGATTTCCAGACCAAACATCTACGTGCAATTCTGGCTTGGTAGAGCCAATGGTCATAACAACTTGACCGTTGCAGTAAACTTTAGCATCTGGATACCACTTGGGGTGAATATCAGCTTTAGCCATTGTTCTTTTTGTGATGAATCTATATAAATTATAACTTTTAGCGTTCAATTGCAGCTAGAAGAAGGGAGAAGGGAACAGGTTAGAGGTAACAGAAAACTATCACCTGTCCCCTGTAACCTATCACCTTCTTCATCAATGCCCAATTTCTAACGCTTAGAGTACTGAGGTGCTTTCCGGGCTTTATGTAAACCATATTTTTTCCGCTCTTTTGCTCTCGGATCGCGAGTCAAGTAACCTTCGGTTTTCAAAGGTGGGCGGTTGTCTGGGTCGAGTTGGCACAAAGCACGAGCAACTCCCAAACGAACAGAATCAGCTTGTCCGGTCAAGCCGCCGCCTTCTGCTTTCACCAAAATGTCATATTCATTTTCTAGTCCCAGAGTTTCCAGGGGTGCTTTAATCACTCCCAGGTAGTTGGGGTTGAATTGGAAATACAAGTTTCCATCTTTACCGTTCACAATCAGTTGACCGGTTCCTGGAACCAAGCGTACCCTTGCTACTGCGTTCTTACGACGGCCAGTACCCCAGTATACGGCGCGACCGCTATTAGCATCTGCTACTACCATTAATTTTCTTCTCCAGGAATTGTATTAACTTTTAGTTCTTTAGGTTTTTGAGCATCGTGGGGATGCGTAGGCCCAGCGTAAACCTTCAGCTTGGTGAACAACTGCTTACCAAGGCTATTTTTAGGTAGCATACCTTTAACAGCTTGTTCTAAAATTCGCTCTGGTATGCGGTCTTGCAGTTTAGCGAAAGTTTCGGTTTTCATCCCACCGGGACGACCAGAATGGCGGCGGTAAAGCTTTTGAGTGCGCTTTTTGCCTGTGACTGCTACTTTTTCGGCATTAATGACGATTACGAAGTCACCTGTATCTAGATGAGGTGTATATTCGGGTTTCTTTTTGCCTCTCAATACCTGAGCGATTTCACTAGCGAGGCGACCGAGACGTTTATCGGTGGCATCTACTATGTACCACTCACGCTCAAGGGTTGCTTGAGAAGGAAGGTATGTTTTAACTGTTGTCATTTGTCATTTGTCCTTTGTCATTTTTAATTTGTCATTAGTCAATTGTCTTTTGTCCTTTGTCAGTTGTCCTTTGTTATTCACTAATGACCATTGTACAGACGCGATTAATCGCGTCTCTACTGACCAATGACTAATGACTCTTGACTAGTGACGAGCTTTGGCAAGGTGTCGTACCAAATCTCTTTTGGAAAGGGAAAATCGGGATAGCCGACTCGCAACAAGCACAAGCCTTGAGGCGGGGCGGCGTGTTTCACTTCTTCCCGGCGTTGTTCTTTCCAGAGTTCGGTGAAGCTAGAAAGTGTCCGTTGTCCAGAACCTACTTGTACCAACATCCCTACCAACAGCCGTACCATGCCATACAAAAATCCATCTGCCTGTATTTCAATATGGATAAATGGCCCACTGCGACGACACTCTGCTGCTTGCACCTCTACCCAGGAATGCGATCGCTTTGAGCCTGCACGATGAAAAGCAGCTAAGTGATGCTTTCCCAAAAGAGGTTTCAGGGCAGCTTGGATTAAGGATTCATCCAGGGGTGCATAATAATAATGCCAACTGAAGGGTCTTACAAACAAGTTAAGTCGATCTTCAGTGTATATTGTGTAGCGATATCGCCGATAGGCTGCACTAAAGCGGGCGTGCCAACGGTTATCTACACTAGCTGAAGCCCTGATTAATATATCTGGCGGCAGATAGCTGTTGAGGATTGTTGCCCACTTGTGAGGGGGAATTAAACCTGTAGCTTCAAAATGGGCTACTTGAGCAGCAGCATGAACTCCAGAATCAGTTCGCCCAGCACCATGTAGTGTTACATGATACCCAAGAATAGTAGCGATCGCAATTTCGATCTCTTCTTGGACTGTCCGCTGTTTTTTTTGCCGTTGCCAGCCATGAAAATGAGTGCCCAGGTATTGGATTACCAAGGCTACTCGATGAGTTTGTGTAGGCTGGTGGCTTTCTAACATACAGATTTTGTCCTTTGTCATTTGTTTTTTGTCATTTGTCCTTTGTCAGTTGTCCTTTGTTATTCACTAATGACCAATGACTAATGACCAATGACTAATAACCAATGACCAATGACTTAAACCAATTCAATTATTGCCATTTTTGCATTATCACCCCGACGCGGCACGGTGTGCAGGATGCGGGTATAACCGCCCTGGCGATCGCCGTATCGAGTAGGAGCTTGCTCAAATAGAGCATGAACCAGTTGTTTGTCGAAGATATAGCCAAGGGCTTCCCGACGTGCTGATAAGGAGCCATTTTTGGCTAGAGTAATCATTTTTTCCACTTCACTTCTTAGAACTTTCGCTCTAATTAAAGTGGTGGTGATCTTACCATGACGGATCAGCTCGGTGGCGAGCGATCGCAGTAAAGCACGGCGTTGATCGGCTGGTTTACTGAGTTTTTTGACGCGACAACGGTGACGCATAATTATGCACTATGAGTTATGAACGGTTTTTCTTAAGGGTGTTTAGAGCCTCTTTCCATTGGCAGGGTGATGCCCAAGCGTCGCTGCAAAGCTTCCACGACTTCTTCTGCTGACTTCTGACCAAAGTTCTTAATTTCTAAGAGGTCTTCTTGGGTATAATCCAACAAATCTGCCACAGAGTTAACTTGTGCTCGTTTGAGACAGTTATATGCCCGCACAGAAAGTTGCAACTCTTCGATTGGTATCTGGGCAGTTGGATCGTCTGGAATATCTGAACCTGTGTCTGTTGGTTCCAGGGAGATATCTTTCAACGGGTTGAATAAATCTACCAAGATCCCAGCAGCCGAAGATAGTGCTTCTTGAGGAGAAATACTGCCATTTGTCCAAACTTCCAACAGTAGTCGGTCTTTTGGAATCAAGCCTTCCCCACGAGATTCTTCAACACTGTAGTTGACTTTTCGCACTGGCATAAATATTGAGTCGATTTGGAGAAAATCCAACGATGTGGCTTCCTCACGTCCTCTCTCTACGGTGCGATAGCCTTTACCTTTCTCGATCCGAAATTCCATTTCCAGTTTTCCACCCTCAGCGATGGTGGCAACGTACTGTGTCGGATCGATAACTTCTACTTCACTAGGTAAATCAAAATGTGCCGCAGTAATTGTTGCTGGGCCGCTAACGAGTAATCTACCAATTTGAGGCTGCGAGGAATAGTTTTTGAGGATAACTTCCTTCATTTTCATGAGGATTTCCAGTACATCTTCCCGCACGCCCGGAACTGTGGCAAACTCGTGTGAAACGCCTGCAATCCGCACTGCTGTAACTGCTGTACCTTCTAGGTTAGACAGTAAAACCCGCCGCAGTGCGTTGCCAACCGTTGTTCCTTGACCGCGTTCTAGAGGTTCCAGAACAAATTTACTGTAATGGTTCCGACTTTCTTCAGTATTCGACTCTACACATTCAATCTGAAACTGCGCCACGGATGAGCCTCCCTTTTTCTAAGGTGCTGCTAGCAGACAAATCAATTGCCTCCCGAATTGACTTTATGTCCTGTAGGTTATAGGTCTATCAAACTACTAGTATGAAATTACGGTATAGTTTGACGCTCCTATTGAGCTTTCAGGCGCTAATAATATTTTGGGTTCCCGAAGTTTAACAACTTTCCCTACAGGAAAATCTGATTTGCTTTTGGTCGCCCAAGTTTTCACCCAATGACAGTTTGCACGTTATCCGCCCAAGCGGTCATTGTAAGTAACTTTACTTTCTTTGGTTGTAGCTTCTCGTCCTCAATGCCCAAGTCTTGGTGTTTAAACTCGACGGCGCTTGGGTGGACGACAACCATTGTGAGGAATGGGGGTAATATCCCGAATGAGTGTAATTTCCAGTCCTGCTCCTTGAAGTGCCCGGATAGCGGTTTCTCTACCTGCTCCTGGCCCACTTACCATTACCTCAATTTGGCGCATTCCTTGATCTATAGCTCTACGGGCTGCACTTTCAGCAGCAGTTTGCGCTGCAAAGGGAGTTCCCTTTTTTGCTCCCTTAAAACCGCTAGAACCAGCACTAGCCCAGGAGATGACATCTCCATTTTGATCGGTAATGGTGACAATGCTATTGTTGAAAGTAGACTGGATGTAGGCCATCCCACTTGGTACGTTCCGTTTCTGCTTCTTGCTCCCGGATTTTTTAGTTGGTTGTCTCGCCATACTTGTTTAGTTGATTTAAGGTAAAACTTGCTCTGATTAGCAAGCGTTGCAAATTTATTTCCCTGGAGCCTTCTTCTTACCAGCCACTGTCTGCCTTCTGCCTCGACGGGTTCTGGCATTGGTGCGAGTTCTTTGTCCTCTGACTGGTAAGCCCATGCGATGACGACGACCTCTGTAAGTACCAATGTCAACCAAGCGCTTGATGTTCAAAGACTCCAAACGCCGCAAGTCGCCTTCAACTTGATAGTTGCTTTCTATTTCGCCTCGCAGGGCTGTCACATCGGCATCACTTAAGTCCTTAACACGGGTGTCTGGATTCACACCAGTAGCCGCTATAATTTCTTGAGCGCGTGATAAACCAATTCCGTAGATATAAGTTAGACCGATTTCAACGCGCTTATCGCGTGGAAGGTCTACTCCGGCAATCCGTGCCACAATGAACTCTCCCTATTGTTTTCGCAATTACTGTTGGTTGGAAAAACGTGATTAATCGCGTTTTTTCGTTGTTAATGATGATATGCGTGTTACAACTCACTCTGTTTGTAAGAGCGTTATCCTTGACGTTGTTTGTGCTTGGGGTTCACGCAGATCACCATGACGCGACCACGACGCTTGATCACGCTACACTTTTCACAAATTTTCTTGACTGAGGCTCTAACTTTCATGCCTTTTATTTTTTGACTCCAAATATTAAATTATAGCATTTTTAGGGAAAACAATCCACTAATTTGACTAGCAAACAGTCAAAAGGATGATTTTATGGTAAAATTCTCTACATCTACATATAGTTACTTCTTACGCAAGCGATAGGTAATTCTGCCTTTGGTCAAGTCGTAAGGAGTTAACTCTACCTTGACGCGATCGCCGGGCAAAATCTTGATATAGTTGCGGCGAATCTTGCCGGAAATGTGAGCTAGCACGTTAAATCCATTGTCCAAGTCAACGCGAAACATCGCATTGGGCAAGGACTCTGTAACCGTGCCTTCCATTTCAATCAAATCTTGCTTAGACAATTTGTTTTTTCCTCAACTCAACAATTTCGTGTTCAGTTGCAGCACTTCATCTGCAAGAGAACACATTTTAAGAAATATATCAACAGTTTATTAATATATCTTAGCTAAAATTGATCTGTTTCTTGGGAGGGCATGGGACATTGGGAATTGGGGGAAGAATTACTGTAGCTCCTCCCCTACTCCCTGATCCTCAAGCGATTACCTTTTGCAGTTCAATAGTGACTTCTTCTTGGGACTGATTGCCATTGACTGTTAAAAGTTTTTGGCGATCGCGATAATAATCAATTAAAGGTGCAGTTTCAGCGCGGTACACTTCTAACCGGCGACGAATCACCTCTTCGGTATCATCTTTTCGCCCTCTAGCTAGCAAACGTTCTACCACAACATCATCTGGTGCATCTAGATTAACTACCCTTTCGCCACTCTGATGTATTGTTTCCAGCAATTCTTCTAGAAAAGCTGCTTGCGTCACTTTACGGGGAAAACCATCAAGAATCCAACCATTTTCTGCATCTGGTTGGTTGAGGCGCTCCTGTACCAAGTCCTGCACTAGCTGGTCGGGGACTAACTCGCCGCTATTTACATAGTTTTGAGCTTTGATTCCCAAATGACTTTGCTCTTTCATAGCTTGTCTTAATATTTCCCCAGTAGAAATATGGGGAATATTTAAGTGTTCCGCCAATGATTGAGCTTGTGTTCCCTTACCAGCTCCAGGTGGCCCCAAGAAGATTAGTCGCGTCACTATTGTTTCACCATTCCTTCATAGCGCTGAGAGATTACGTAAGTTTGAATTTGCCTTGCTGTATCAATTGCTACGCCCACTAGAATTAACAGAGAGGTAGCACCTAGTCCCTTAAATGTGGGTACTCCTAAAGCACTTTCGACACCGGTTGGAATAATAGCAACCAAGCCCAAAAAGATAGCACCCAAAAAGGTGAGTCGGTTTGAAACGCGCTCGATATACTCACTAGTTGCTTTACCGGGACGAATGCCGGGAATACTAGAACCCATTTTCTTCAAATTCTGCGCTACATCTACCGGGTTGAGAATCAACGAAGAATAGAAGTAGCTGAAGAAAATAATGGAAATCATGTAAACCAAGGCATAGACCCAAGAGCCAGAACCGCTTGGACTCAAATAAGTGTTTATTATATTTGCCAACTCAGCATTCTTGGCGAAATTTGCAATTAGCAATGGCAAACTGAGGATAGCTGCGGCAAAGATAATTGGCATTACGCCACCTTGATTTAGCCGCAAGGGTAAAAAGCTCCGTTGCTCTGCCAAAACTCTACGACCTACTTGGCGACGAGCCGAAATAATCGGGATGCGGCGCATTCCTTCTTGGACAACCACGATACCAACAATGGTTGCTAAGAAAACTAAGATTAGTACGATGACGCGACCAACTGTTTCCCGACCGCCGACTTGCACCAAATCGATAGTATCGCCTAAAGCTTTTGGTAACGAGGCGACAATGTTGACAAAAATCAACAATGATGCCCCATTCCCAATTCCACGCTCTGTAATAAGTTCTGATGCCCACATGACGAACATAGAACCAGCAGTCAGAGCGATCGCAGTTTCAGCTACAAAGATTGGCCCTGGATTTAAGGCAAATTGCTGGAGGAATAATGCTGAAAAAGCTGTGCTTTGAAGAATCGCCCAACATACAGTGACATAGCGGGTAATTTGCGATATTTTCCGCCGACCCGCTTCGCCTTCATTTTTCTGTAAATTTTCTAAAGATGGAATCGCCGCGGTGAGCAATTGGATGATAATGGACGCATTAATAAAGGGTAAAATCCCTAGAGCAAAAACGCCCAAAGTCGAAAGTCCTCGCCCGGAGAATATATCCAATAAACCGAATATGGAATTATTGCCCGATATAGCTTCGGCAAATCTAGGTCTATCAATTCCTGGTACGGGTAAGAAGATACCCAGGCGAACCAAAATTAAAACACCGACAGTTACAAGCAGCCTACCTCTAAGCCCGGCTGCTTGTGCCATCTGCATAAAAGTTTCTTGAGCCGTTGGGGCTTTATCTCGACTGATCATAGAGTGCTACCTTTATAGTGAACCAGGCGCTGACAGCGAGTTGGCTTACATTTAAGTGCGCTGTTCCGGCTCACTCATAAGACTTCACAACTCCCACCAGCTGCCTCAATTTTGCTACGAGCTGTACCTGTGAAAGCTGCCGCTTGTACCTTGAGCGGAGTGCTCAATTCGCCGTTACCCAAAATTTTCAATGGCCCTTTGACAGCAGTCAGGATACCTGCTGCTTTCAAGGAGGCTAAAGTTACTTCCGTATTAGCGGGAAGGGAGGCTAGCTTCTCTACATTAATCGTAGTGTAAATCTTTTGATTAACAATCGGAAAGCCCTTCAGTTTCGGTAAGCGGCGGTACAATGGCTGTTGACCACCTTCAAAACCGGGTCGAGTACCGCTACCAGAACGAGACTTTTGACCCCGCATACCTAGACCAGCACTGGCACCCTGACCAGCAGAAATACCTCTGGCTACACGCTTCTTGCGTTTCTTTGAGCCTTTTTGCGGCTTAACATCATGGAGTCTCATAAGTTACCAAGTTGTCATTTTTCGTTTCTCATTTGTCATTTGCCATTATCTAGGTTGTCATTTGTTCAGCACAAAGGACTACTGACTAAGGACAAATGACTAGTTAGATGTAGAGATTTTGAATAGGAATACCGCGATCTTCGGCGACTTCAGAAAGAGTCCGCAATGTAGATAAGGCATTGACTGCTGCTCTAGCATTATTGAGCGGATTGTTGGAACCAAGTTGCTTGGCTAAGACGTTACGAACTCCTGCCAATTCCAACACAGTCCGCACAGCACCACCAGCAATTACCCCAGTACCAGGTGCGGCTGGACGCATAATCACTTTTGCACCGCCACCTACACCATCAATGGGATGGGGGATGGAGTTAGATTTGGTGATGGGGATATCAATGAGATGTTTTTTGCCGTCGGCTACGCCTTTTTTGACCGCGCCGATTACATCTGAGGCTTTGCCTACTCCGACACCAACTTGACCGCGTTCGTTACCGACAACAACGATCGCTCGGAAACTGAGTTTTTTACCGCCTTTGACGACCTTGCTCACGCGGCGGATTTGGATAACCCGCTCTTGCCAAGTAGTTTCTTCTTTTTTGGCACGCTTTGTTCTACTTTTACGCTCTGTTGCCATAATTTATGCTCTGGTGAACGTCATTTGTCTTTTGTCATTTGTCATTTGTCTTTTGTCATTTGTCCAATGACTAATGACTAATGACCAATGACTTTAGAAATCTAAACCAGCTTCGCGTGCTGCATCAGCTAGGGCTTTGACACGACCATGATATAAGTTACCACCGCGATCAAAGACTACTTTGGTAATGCCTTTTTCTAGCGATCGCACTGCGATCAACTTACCAACTTGCACCGATGCGTCGCGGTTTGCACCTGACGCTAAACTAGATTTCAACTCTGGTTCTAAAGTCGATGCTGCCACTATGGTTTGATGCTGACTATCATCAATTACCTGGGCATAAATATGCTCATTAGAACGGAATACCGCTAAACGCGGACGTTCTGGGGAGCCAACAACTTTGCCACGAACGCGTCGATGACGACGGTTTTTTGATTCTCTACGAGTAAGTTTCATTTCTACTTCTTACCACCCTTACCAGTCTTACCAGCCTTACGTCTTACCACTTCACCGGCATAGCGAATGCCTTTACCTTTGTAAGGTTCTGGTGGACGAACGGCGCGAATTTTTGCGGCTGTGTTGCCTACGATCTCTTTGTCGTAGCCGCTGACAATCACGTTAGTGGTACCTTCGACTGCAAACTGAATTCCATCTGGTGGTTCAATTTGCACTTGATGGCTGTAACCCATGTTTAAAACTAGGTTACGCCCTTGAAGTTGTGCCCTGTAACCAACACCTTGGATTTCCAAACGGCGTTGAAAACCTTGGGAAACTCCCTCAACCATGTTGGCAACTAAAGTTCGGCTCAAGCCGTGCAGTTGCTTCGATGTCCGAGTTTCATCCCGACGATTTACGTGTAATATTTCTCCCTCTTGAGAGAGTGAGACATTATCTCTGAGAGTGCGAGAAAGTTCTCCTTTCGGGCCTTTCACCACAATATTCGTACCATCGATCGCCACTTGAACTTTGGCGGGAATAGTAATTGGACGTTTACCAATACGAGACATTACTTTTTGTCCTTTGTTATTTGCCCTTTGCCTTTTGTTATTTGTCCTTTGTCCTTTGTCTTTTGTCCTTTGTCTTTCACTAATAACAAATGACTAATGACCAATGACCAATGACTAATGACAAATGACTAATGACCAATGACTACCAAACGTAACAAAGCACTTCGCCACCCAAGTTCTGACGACGCGCTTCGCGGTCAGTCATAATTCCACTGGATGTAGAAATAATGGCAATGCCAATGCCGCCTAGTACTCTTGGTAATTCTTTTCTATTGGAGTAAACACGCAAGCCTGGCTTACTCACTCGCTTTAAGGCGGTGATTAGAGGCTGACGATTCTTACCCTTATATTTCAGGGAAATCACTAGGTTGTGTTTTACCCCTTCTTCTGCTTCTTCGATTTCAGCAATAAAGCCTTCCTCCCGTAGCACTTTGGCAATGCTGCGGGTCATTTTTGTAGCTGGCACTTGTGTAGTTTGATGCCGCGCCAGGTTGGCATTGCGGATGCGCGTCAGCATATCTGCAATTGTGTCGTTAGCCGCCATCGTTCCCTCTATAGATGAACTTACTGATCGCGAAAGGGCATTCCTAATTCTTTAAGTAAGGCGCGGCCCTCTTCGTCGTTTTTTGCTGTGGTGATGATGGAAATATCCATCCCACGTACTTGATCAACGCTGTCGTATTCGACTTCTGGAAAAATTAGCTGTTCTCTCACACCCAGAGTATAGTTACCCCGTCCGTCAAAGCTTTTAGGGCTAACGCCGCGAAAATCTCGAATTCTGGGCAGTGATAGGCTAACCAGCCGATCGAAAAAGGCATACATCCTTTCGGCTCTGAGTGTCACCATGATCCCCACAGGCATCCCTTGACGGATCTTAAAGCCAGCGATCGCCTTTTTCGCTCGCGTTACTACTGGTTTTTGACCAGTGACAAGCGCAATTTCGTTGATGGATGCTTCCAGCGACTTTGCATTTTGAGCTGCTTCACCCAAACCTCGGTTAATAGTAACTTTTACCAACTTCGGTACTTGATGAACGTTGGTATATTGAAACTGATTAATCAGTTTGGGGACGATTGTCTCTTGATATAAGCTTTTGAGTCTTGTTGTCGCCATAGTTTTTTGTCCTGATATCCCTGGGCTTGGTCAGGGAACTTTTATTGTCCTTTGTTATTTGTCTTTTGTCTTTTGTTATTTGTCTTTATAACTAATGACTAATGACCAATGACTAATGACTATTTATCCAGAATCTCGCCAGTTTTTTTAAGTTTTCTGACTTTCTTGCCTTCTGAGGTAAAGGTATAACAAACACGACTGGCAACGTTCTGCTTAGTAGAATAAAGCATCACGTTAGAGCTATGAATTGGGAATTCCTGGGTGACAATCCGCCCTGATTCCCCTTCTTGCTGGGGTTTGACGTGCTTAGTTTTAATGTTGACACCTTTGACGATGACTTTACTCAGTTGGGGAAGTGCCTGGATAATTTCACCAATTTTTCCTTTGTCTTTACCAGCAATCACTTGTACGGTGTCACCAGTTTTGACGTGCATTTTGTGGAATACTTTGGGCGTACCCTGTTTGGTTGCCATTAAAGCACCTCCGGAGCCAGAGAAACAATTTTGGTAAAGTTTTTATCGCGCAGTTCCCGTGCAACTGGGCCAAAAACCCGTGTGCCTCTAGGATTACCGTCTTTGTTGATAATTACAGCAGCATTATCATCAAAGCGAATACTCATACCACTGTCACGAGATACAGCTTTACGAGTGCGGACAATTACTGCTTCCACAACATCAGACTTTTTTACAGCCATGTTTGGTGTAGCATCTTTGACAACGGCGATAATTTTATCACCGATAAAACCATAACGGCGGTTGCCTCCACCTAAGATGCGGATGCACATTAGTTTACGGGCACCGCTATTATCTGCGACATTCAGGTAAGTCTGGGGTTGAATCACAATTATTCTCCCTTGTGATGTTGTTAGTTTCTAACAACGATGAGGTTTAAGCAGGTTTGATGTTCAGGACTTCTGTGATTTTCCAGCGCTTGGTTTTGCTCAGGGGTCTAGTTTCCTGAATGCGAACGCGATCGCCTACTTTACACTGATTTTCTTCGTCGTGAACTTTATATCGTTGGGTGTTAACCACAATCTTGCCGTACTTGGGGTGAGGAGCGCGGTTTTCTATGGCAACTACCACAGTTTTTTGCATTTTATCGCTCACTACCAAGCCAACTCGTTCTTTAACTGCCATAATCTCCTACTTTTCTTCTTTAGCCGATTGACTTGCTGCCCGTTTACGTTCTGTTTCTAATGTCAGCAATTGGGCTAGGCGATGTCGAGCCTGTCTGAACTGGTGAGGCTTTTCTAATTGTCTTGTCGCTTTTTGTAAGCGCAACTGAAATAGTTGTCTTTTGATCGCGACAATTTCATCAGAGAGCTTTTCGTCACTTAATTCTCTAGCTTCTGAAATCTTGGGAAGAGGCATAAGCTACTCCTGCTCCTGTGGTTGAGAGCGCACAATAAACTTGGTTTTTATAGGTAGTTTAAATGAAGCCAAACGCATAGCTTCACGGGCGATTTCTTCAGAAACCCCACCGATTTCAAACAAAATCCGTCCTGGCTTAACTACCGCTACCCAAAACTCTGGATTACCTTTACCGGAACCCATCCGGGTTTCAGCAGGACGCATGGTTACAGGTTTATCAGGGAAAATCCGAATCCAGATTTGTCCACCCCGACGAATATAACGAGTCATTGCCCGACGAGAAGCCTCGATTTGCCGGGAGGTAATCCAAGCAGGTTCTTGTGCTTGGAGTGCAAAATCACCGAAGTTGAGGGTGCTACCACGGGTGGCTAGTCCCTCCATCCGTCCGCGCTGTTGTTTGCGGAATTTAGTTCTTCTAGGGCTTAACATGGTTTGTTACTTGTCATTTGTCATTTGTCCTTTGTCATTTGTCATCTGCCATTTCCTAATGACTAATGACTAATGACTAATGACGATTTATCCTTCATTTGAGCGGTCTTCAAATTGCTGGCGACGACGTTGTTGTTGACGACGACGGGGCTCACGATCGCGATCGCGGGGATCACGTTCGCGATCGCGGCTTGCTGGTGGTAGTGGATCTGGTTCCTGCCCAGGAATAATTTCTCCCTTAAACACCCAAACTTTGATGCCCAAAATGCCGTAAACAGTTTTTGCCGTGCAATAAGAGTAGTCAATGTCAGCCCGTAAGGTATGTAAAGGTACTCTACCTTCACGAGTCCACTCTGTCCGGGCAATTTCTGCACCGTTGAGGCGGCCACTGACTTGGATTTTAATACCTTGAACACCAGCGCGTTGGGCACGCTGAATTGATTGCCGCACTACCCGCCGAAAGGAAACCCGGCGTTCCAATTGTTGAGCAATGTATTCAGCAATTAGGTAGGCATCAGCATCAACTCGTTGAACTTCAACTACGTTAATGCGAATTTGGCGATTACTACCCAACAGTCCTTGGAGTCCGGTACGCAAAGATTCTATACCTTGCCCACCACGCCCTACTACTACACCGGGTCTAGCTGTGCGTACTTCTAAGTCGATTTGGTCAGCTTTGCGCTCAATCCGCACTTCGGAAATTCCGGCGTTGTTTTGAGCAAGTCTACCCAGCTTTTGTTCTATGTATTGACGGAGTTTGTAGTCTTCTTGTAAAAGTTCTGGATAGCGGTCAGGAACAGCAAACCAACGGGATTGATGTTCATGTGTAATACCCAGGCGAAAACCAACTGGATGAATTTTCTGTCCCACGAATGCTTCCTCTAAGATTTCTTACTTTACGTAATTTATTCGTGTAAGCGTGCTTATTTTTCTGGTGCGGCTCCAACGGCCACAGTAATATGACACGTCGGTTTGCGAATTTGGTAAGCTCGACCTTGCGCTCTTGGTTGGAACCGCTTCAACGGCGGCCCTTGATCGGCATAAGCCTGAGTAATCACTAGTTGAGTCCGATCTAACCCAGCGTTGTGTTCAGCATTAGCAGCAGCGCTTCTGAGAACCTTCAATATGGGTTCAGTGGCGCGATAGGGCATGAATTCCAAGATGATTAGCGCTTCTCGGTACGATCGCCCCCGGATTTGATCGAGTACCCGACGCACTTTGTAGGCCGAGATGCGGATAAAACGAGCGATCGCTTTTACTTCAGTAGTATTAGTAGCCATAATTTTCTCCAATTTTGTCATTTGTCATTTGTCATTTGTCACTTGTCTTTAGCTAATGACTAATGACTAATAACTAATGACTACCTACCCGCTTTTTTGTCGCTTTTTCCATGACCCCTGTAGGTGCGTGTCGGGGCAAATTCACCCAACTTGTGTCCTACCATCTGTTCATTTACAAAAACTGGAACGTGTTGTCGTCCGTTGTGAACAGCTATGGTATGACCTACCATTAGGGGCAAAATTGTTGAAGCTCTTGACCAAGTTTTAATAACTTCTTTTCTGTTGTTGTCGTTGAGCTTTTCAATTTTCTTTAAGAGATGATCCGCAACGAAAGGACCTTTTTTTAGAGAACGACCCATAGTTCAATTTTGGATTTAGGATTTAGGAATTAGGATTTAGAATTTCGGATTTTGGATAATTAGGTGTCCAATCAGGTTTCACAAATTTTCAATGCTCACAAGTAGACCCCAATCTAAAATCCAAAATCTAAAATCTAAAATTCTATGATTCACGACCACCGCGACCGCGTTTAGAAGACTTACGGCGACGACGCACAATGAATTTGCTGCTAAGTTTCTTGCGATTGCGTGTCTTCGCGCCCAATGTGGGTTTACCCCAAGGTGTAACAGGTCCCGATCTACCGATAGGAGCCCTACCTTCACCACCACCATGTGGGTGATCCACTGGGTTCATGACGCTACCTCTAACCTTCGGACGGCGACCTTTCCAGCGATTGCGTCCGGCTTTACCTGCACTCAGGTTTCTCGCATCGGTGTTGCCCACTTGCCCAATGGTGGCGTAGCAATCACGCCGAATTAAGCGGACTTCTCCCGAAGGCAACTTGAGAGTTACATAATCACCTTCTTTTGCCACAACTTGAGCGCTAGCACCAGCAGCACGAACAATTTGACCACCTTTACCAGGAGTCATTTCTACGTTGTGAACACTAGTACCCAAGGGAATCCGCGATAGAGGTAAAGCATTACCATCTTCAAAGGGAGATTCGGGGCCAGAAATAATTATTGTTCCAACTTTCAATCCGTTGGGATGAAGGATGTACCGTTTTTCGCCATCTTGGTAATACAAAAGGGCAATTCGGGCATTGCGGTTAGGATCGTATTCAATTGCTGCGACTTTGGCAGGAATATTATGTTTATCCCTTTTAAAATCGATGATCCGGTAAAGTTGTTTGTGTCCGCCACCCCGACGACGACTGGTAATCCGCCCTGTATTATTCCGACCTTTGGCACGATGCTTGGAGGTCGTTAGGGATTTTTCTGGCTCGGTTTTTGTGATTTCCGCAAAGTCAGAAACTGTAACTTGGCGAGTGCTGGGGGTATAAGGGCGATAAGAACGAGTACCCATAATCTATTTTGGATTTTGGATTTTTGATTTACTTAATTTCGGATTTTGAATTTTGGATTTAATGAGTGTTTAACTAATTGCGACCATCTTTGGTATTTATTCAGTAAACTCCTCAATCTAAAATCTAAAATCTAAAATTCCTAGACTTCTGGGAATAGAACTTGTCTAATCTTGTCTTCATCCCCAGGTGCGACTGTAACAATGGCTCGCTTATATTGGGGCTTATAACCGATAAATTTACCAACGCGCCGCTTTTTACGTGGTGGTAAGGTGGTGTTGACTTTTACAACCTTGACCTGAAATAAGTCTTCGATCGCAGCCTTGATTTCTGGCTTGGATGCCTTTGGAATTACTTCAAAGGTGTACTTATTTTGCTCCATCAAGATAGTCGCCTTCTCGGTGACTATTGGGCGACGTACTAAGTCGGCAAGGTCGCGGGGGTCAAAGCTAGGCACTGTAGACCTCCTGAATTTTTTCTAGGGCTGATGCCGTAACTACAATTTTGTCAGCGTGCAGTAAATCAAAAACATTTAACTGGTCGGCTGCAATTAGTTTTAAATTTTCAATGTTGCGGGCTGATAAATAAACATTATCTGTATCCGCAATTTCAGACAAAATTAACAGTGCCTTGCTTTCTGGTACTACTCCCCAACGGGCAAGTGCTGCCACTAAGTCTTTAGTTTTGGGGCGAGATAGCTCGGTGCTAAATTCTTCTACTACAATCAAGTCGTCAATACGACCGACAAATGCTGTCCGCAGTGCTAAACGTCGCTCTTTGCGGTTCAACTTCAGGTCGAAGTCTCTAGGCTTTGGCCCAAAGATCACACCACCACCACGCCACAATGGTGAACGAATAGACCCTGCACGAGCGCGACCAGTACCTTTTTGTCGCCAAGGTTTACGGCCACCGCCTCTGACTTCAGCACGAGTTTTTGTACTGGCATTTCCTTGACGAGCATTAGTCAATTGCCGTACTAAGGCGCGGTGTACGATATGAGACGCTGTTTCTTCTTTGGCAACGCGCAACTCGAAGGTCGTCTCGCCGACCTGTTCTCCTTGCCAATTTTTAACTACGCTTTCAACCATCTTTGTTATTTGTCCTTTGTCTCTTGTCATTTGTCATTGGTCTTTTGCCATTTGTCTTTAGCCAATGACTTTTGACTAATGACTGTTGACTAATGACTTTTGACTATCCCACTACTTTTGCAGGTACAACACTTACTAGAGCGCCTGGTTTACCAGGAATTGCTCCCTTGATTAGCAATAAATTGCGTTCTGCATCAACTCGCACTATGGTCAGCTTACGGATTGTGATGCGTTTACCACCTAAACGTCCTGCCATCCGCTTACCTGGATAGACACGACCTGGTGTTGTACCAGCACCAATAGAACCTGGCGCTCTGTGGTTTTTGGAACCGTGTGACATGGGCCCACGACCAAAGTTGTTGCGCTTCTGGTTTCCTGCAAAACCGCGACCGATACTTGTGCCGACTACATCGACAATTTGACCCGCACTAAAAATATCTGCTTTAATCTGTTGACCTAAAGCATAATCACTAGAACTATCGGTGTGATATTCATTTAGGTGACGCAATGCTGGGGCAGATGATTTAGCCAAATGACCCAGTAGTGGTCTGTTTAGTGCCTTTGGTTTAACTTCGCCAAAACCAACTTGGATGGCAAAGTAACCGTCGGTTTGTTTCGTTTTAACTTGTGTAACAGTGCATGGCCCTGCTTGAATGACAGTCACAGGAATAGCTACTCCTGCTTCGTCAAATATTTGGGTCATGCCCAGCTTGGTGCCGAGAATACCTACAGACACAGTAACTGGTTCTCCTTTCTACTTGCTGACCTTGGAATTGGACTCTAGAGGACACGCTTTGTACGCATCAGTTGAGGCTGAGTTAGCCTGCGAAATTTGGAATGGTTTCAGTAAACCAGTCCAAAAACTTTGGGACACAACAAACCGTGTCCGTACTGCTTGGTGAATCTGTTTAGCTTCACTCAATAGATCACCAGAACAGCTACAATTCTCTTCCGTTTGGGAAGGAGTAACTTCTGGAATCAATGCAAGGCGCTACAGCTTTAAGCTGTGTGCAGCAATGCTTTCGTCCAAGCAATTGCTCTGGCACTTTCTGGAGGCAGCGCTGTCGGCGGGTTTTCCGATTTGTGTACGCCCTAATGACGGTTTCCCGGAGATTGGCTACTGCCCTGTTGCAGTTGGACTTAAGCGGTTTTTACCACCCAGTATCCATTAACTGAGACTGACGTAATGCCATGAAACCAACATTGCTGCTCAGTTTTACTTCCTTAAATACCTTAAACTATTGTTTAAGATTTCGCCTACTTTTTCAGAGGCACGGGAGCAAATTCACTCTGAAGCTTAGGATTGGCTTTGATTGTTCATCCATAAGCTCCAATGTTGACCTGAAAGCTTTCTTAGTTTACCAGTCTATGATCAATCTGAGTTATATTATCCAATTTGGATTAAATTATCAGCTCTTAATGCTAACACTACCTCAGAATGACAGTAAAAAGTTAATCTAATTTGCGTGTTTGGTCACAATCTAATAATATAAATTATTTATTTATGTTTGTCCAGTAATTTATAGAGTTATTTTTAGGGAGTAGGGAAGGAGCAGGGGGAGCAGGGGGAGCAGGGGAGGCAGGGGAAGAAGAATTATTGATTAATCACCAATTCCCAATTCCCAATGCCCAAGACCCAAAGAAAATGCTTTTAATCTATCAGTTCAGGGTAAATAATAGAGATATCTAAGTGGGATACGACGAAAATCTATGGCACTAATTACCACTGGCAACGGTTTAATCCGCGATCTGGAAAAATTTGGCGCTCTTGGAGTGTATGTACCTCTGGAAGGGGGTTATGAAGGTAGATATCAGCGCCGACTACGCGCTGCTGGCTATACCACTCTCCACATTACTGCCAAGGGACTAGGCGACGTAGCTGCCTATCTCACAAGAATTCATGGAGTCAGACCTCCTCATCTTGGAAAAAAAAGCACTGGTAGCGGTGCGGCAGTAGGTCAGGTGTACTATTTGCCACCAATTCTCGATTCTCATCTAGAACAGCTACCACCAAAGTCAAAGGGGCTGGTTTTGTGGATTATTGAAGGGCATATTCTTTCTAATGAGGAACTTGAGTATTTAACGAATTTGCCTCAGTTAGAACCACGAGTGAAAGTAGTAATTGAGAGAGGTGGCGATCGCGCCTTCCGTTGGACTTCTCTAGAAAAAACTCTCTTAGCTAGTTAGTCCTTTGTCATTAGTCATTAGTCATTGAGTTATAAGCAAATGACTAATGACTTAATTCAATCAGCATTTCAATAATGCTGAGTCGAAAAGCACAAGATGCAAATAATCGACGGGAAGTCTGGTAAATAAATGCTGTATCTAGACGAATTTCCTTAACGCCCATCTGATGAAGGGTACGTCAGCTTTTGTCGCGGGGTGAATCAACAGAATTTCTGGAAATTGTTGCAGAAACGGTAGAAGTGGTCATCTGAAATGGTTGTAAGATTTAGAGACTACGGCAAAAGGCTTTCTGATTTTGAGGAAGAAATTTTAGTTTGCTGCCCACAATGCAATCGCACTGCCAAAATATTGACTGTAAACTCTGAACAATCGAGTCCCAGTTCAATCAAAAGAATTATCTGTCAGCATTGTAGCTATACAAAACAACAGCCAAAGAATGGGCAGCGAAAAGCTGCATTGCTGTTGTGGCAAAACAATTACAAGGCTAAAAGAAATTCTAGCTATGGAATATTAGACCATTTTTTTGGCTTGCCCTTATGGTTACAAACCTCCTGTTGCGGTCAGGTGCTATGGGCGTATAATGAAGCACATTTGAACTTCTTGGAAAGCTATGTTCAATCAAGGTTGCGAGAACGTTTGCCTAATGACATATTAGGCTGGCACAATGGCAGTCTTGCCAGTCGCCTACCCCGATGGATAAAGTTGACGCAACATCGGGAAAAAGTTTTACAAAAAATTCAACAGTTAAAGCAGACGTTGTAATTAAGGTTTTAATCCTGCTGGTGAGCAAATTTATAACCACGCCACAGAGAAAGTGCGATCGCAATCACTAGCAAAAATCAACAATATGTTATAGTTAATAAAACTTAAAATTAATTAAAATATAATCAGCATAAAGAGTCATAACTAATAACAATTTCTTAACGACCTAATATAGACAAAATACTCACCAATTATTCAGATAAACAAATGATAAAGTTGAAATTCTGGACAAATGATGTAAGTTTAAAAGAACAAATTCAAGCATTTTCAGCAACGTAAAACTAATATTAGTTTGTAGTAAGGGCTTTAGCTATATTTTCACAGAGAGAGCCGCTTATTAACAACCTTTATTTATTGATGCACAGTAAGTTATCTAGATAAGTTGCTATTTTGCTCGTTTAAAAAAGATATCGCACAGAAAATTGCAGCCAATTGCAGTCAAGACTAGGCATACTGAAAAGAGAGAGAAAACTTTAGACAACTCCCTGCAAAATCGACGTGAAGGTGATTAAGCAACAATGAGACGTAAACCAACTGGTAGATCGGCTACTACTTCTAAACCCTCTATTTTCCAATCCCCTATGTTTAACCTCTTCACCATCGCAATTATGGGAGGGGTGTTGATTCTGGGAATTGGGATTGGCATTGCTTTTAGTTCTACAACCACGTTAGCCCCTTCAAATGTGGCTTCCCGTGAATTTATTGACACCAAAGCACCAAACCCTGAAATTTGTGTGCAGTACGGAGCTAGCGCGATGGTGATGGACGCTAGACTGTTCGTTACTCTCAACCCTTTTAATGTCTATGTTGCCCAGCCGAGTATGCGTCCTGGATGCGTGATCCGACAAAATAACTGGGCGCTTTTAGAGAACCGGAAGCTGGTGACATCCGAGCAGGTAAGAGATTGCAAAAATCGTCTGAATACCTTCGGATTCACAGGTAACTTGGACAGTGGCCAACCTGATATTAGGTGTATATATCAGAATGAAGCTGCTCAAAACTTCTTTACGGCTCAACCAGGAGCAGTTGGAACACCTCAAGAAACGGATAGATTTTGATTTAGGCATTGGGGTTAGGGAAGAGGTGACAGGTGATAGGTAACAGGGAATAATCTGTACCCTCTAACCTGTACCCTATTCCCTTCCCTAGTCCCTGGCGATCGCATCTTCAAAATCAGATCACTCGTACTCATCACGGATAATGGTTAAACCTAAAGCTTTATAGGCACTCAACATATTATTAGATACTGTAGGTGCTGTTACTAGGTAAGTCAGGGCATGAATTGACTCCACGAGATAAGGAGCAGCCGTGTCTAGTTTTTCTGCTGTCACTAATCCTACTACCTCGGCCGAGCCAGCAATCATGGCTCGTTTGACGTGGGCTTCGTCGAGGTTAGGTACACTAATCCCAACTTCTGGGTGCAAACTGCAAACCCCCAACATGCACAAATCTGCACGAATCATCCGTAATGTCTCAATTGTGACAGTACCCACGTTCACCAAAGCTTTTTTGTAGAGTTGTCCACCTAACATCACAACTTCTATATGGGGATGTTCTGCTAAAGCAACGGCGATTGGTGGACTATTTGTGATGACTGTTGCGTGCAAATCTAGGGGCAAATGACGGGTTACTTGGAGAGTTGTTGTACCTCCATCTAAAATCACCACTTGGCCTGTACAAACTAATTTTGCTGCTGTCCGAGCGATCGCTTCCTTTTCTTTTGGCGCTTGCTTTTGGCGATCAGCATAACTGGCGGTGGCTGGAGATTTAAGGAGCGCTCCCCCATGAACGCGTTGCAATAGTCCCGTTTCTGCCAGTTCTCGCAAATCCCGCCGAATTGTATCCTCAGAAACCTTGAGAACAGCGCTAAGTTCTGTCGAAAGTACCTTTTTATCACGACGCAGAATTTCTAAGATGAATTGTCGTCGTTCAGCAGTTAACATAATTAATTTTCCTGAAATTGCGTTTTTGACCTTGAAATTGCTTGTTTGTGAGTTTATACTTATTGATATGCAAGTTTTTGTACGGTAATCCGTAACTTCAATTGAATTCAAGCACATTCATGCACAATTGAATGTATTGATTTTGGCATTTGATGAAACTATATGGTTCCACAATGGTTCCCAGTGGTTAACTTGAGCTTGGATAATTGTTGTCCAGTGGGGGTTTTAACAATTTTTTTTATTGCGATCGCGCGTCCCGTCTGTTCAAATTGTTTTTTATTCAATCAATAAACCATGACTACTATTAATACCCAATTTCCGATCGATCTCGGTGCTTACCAATTTTTAGCGCTCAATCCAGCAAATTCCAGCCTTACCGCCCAACAGCGAGAGACTCTAAAAGCGAATATTCAACTCTGCCGGGATGCGATCGTCTTTTTTACAGCAACTGGCGCTGCTAGCGGAGTCGGCGGTCATACTGGGGGGCCTTATGATACAGTGCCAGAGGTGATGATCCTCGATGCCTTTTTCCGGGGAGCATCGGAGCAATTTGTACCGATTTTCTTTGATGAAGCAGGACATCGAGTTGCCACCCAATATTTAATGGCAACGTTGCATGGTGACTTACCTGCCGAGCAACTTTTACATTATCGGCAAGCACATTCCCATTTACCAGGACACCCCGAATTAGGATTAACTCCTGGTGTGAAATTTAGTTCTGGCCGCCTGGGGCATGTTTGGCCTTACATCAATGGTGTAGCAATGGCAAATCCAGGCAAGGCTGTTTTCTGTCTCGGTTCTGATGGATCGCAGCAAGAAGGCAACGATGCTGAAGCTGCTCGCTTGGCTGTTGCTCAACATCTCAACGTCAAGCTGATTATTGATGACAATGATGTAACGATCGCTGGACATCCTTCTAAATATTTACCTGGTTTTAGTGTTGCCAAAACCTTAGAAGGGCACGGCTTGAAGGTTCTTCAGGGAAACGGCGAAGACTTAGACGATTTATACCGTCGCCTTTGTGAAGCCGTGAATACTCCTGGAGCGATCGCTATTATCAATAAACGCCCGATGTGTCCTGGTATTGAAGGTTTAGAAGGCTCCACTCATGGTCATGATGTAATTCCTGTAGATTTAGCACTTAAGTATCTAGAATCTCGTGGACAAACTGCGGCTGTCGAATACCTAAAAAGTATTGAGAAACCCAAACAAACATATACATTTCTGGGTTCCAGTGATAAATGGGGCGCTAACCGCAATGTGTTTGGTGAAGCCGTGGTGGGTGTCCTCAGTCGCATGAGTGAGGCGGAGCGTAAAGAAAAAATTAAGGTCATTGATAGTGATTTAGAAGGCTCCTGCGGTTTGAAGAAAATTCACGATACATACCCGGAAATATTTATTCCCTCCGGGATCATGGAGCGGGGTAACTTTTCTGCTGCGGCTGGATTTGGGATGGAGAAGGGCAAGCAAGGTATTTTTGCGACTTTCAGCGCCTTCTTAGAAATGTGTATCTCAGAAATCACGATGGCACGACTGAACTATTCCAATGTTCTGTGCCACTTTTCCCATGCGGGTATAGATGACATGGCAGATAATACCTGCCATTTCGGTTTGAATAATATGTTTGCCGACAACGGCTTGGATGATGGCTACGAAACACAGCTGTACTTCCCAGCAGATGTTAATCAAATGACAGCTTGTGTAGAAGCCATATTCTTTGAGCCTGGACTGCGGTTTATTTTCTCCACCCGTTCCAAAGTCCCCAATATTCAGGACAGCAACGGCAATGACTTATTTGGAAGTGGCTACAAATTTGTTCCCGGTAAAGATGAGATTGTACGAGAGGGAACGCAAGGTTATATCATCAGTTTTGGCGATGCTCTTTACCGTTCTCTGGATGCTGTAGAACGTCTGAAGCAAGAAGGGCTAGACGTTGGTTTAATTAACAAACCAACTTTAAATATCATTGATGAAGAAATGATTACCAAAATTGGTAATGCTCCTTTTGTCCTTGTAGTAGAAGCCTTCAATCGGCGGACAGGCTTAGGCAGCCGTTTTGGTTCTTGGCTACTAGAGCGGGGTTTGACTCCCAAATATGCTCATCTTGGAACTCATAAAGAAGGTTGCGGTGGTTTGTGGGAACAGTACCCATATCAAGGTATCGATCCAGTGAGCATTATCAACAAGGTGAAGGAGTTAGTTAGAGGACAGTAATAGCTAGAAGCACAATATTATTAGGGCATGGCGCATAGTAGATGGGGCATTGGTTCGATTTTCCATGCCCAATGCCCAATGCCCAATGCCCAATTTTTATTTAGTTTTGGGTAAAGGTTGACCAAACTCGATTACCTGGGGATTGGAAACATTGGGGATTGTTGGAACTGGAAATTCCGATGTACCAGAAGGAGGAATGTTATTTAAGTTACCGGGTTGATTTGGGAAAGAAGGAGGGGGAAGAATCAAAGCAGGTTGTTGAGAGGCTGTATTTGGATTTAGGGGAGGTACGGTGACAAAAGGCTGCCCTGAGTTATTGGTAATTGTTCTGGGCAGGTCATTTGATATAGGCGGAACTGTAAGTAAGGGTGCTTGTAAATTAGTAGTTACAGGTAGGTTACTAGGCGGCTGTGACTTATATGGTGTTTGAGTTTGTTTCTTGGGTGAAGATGCTGAGTTTCCTGGTTTTGCGGCGGTAGTTTTACCAGAACTAACCGGACGTAATACCCAGCGAGTGGAGTTTTTTCGGGAAACTGGTTGCAGTTGTACCTGTTTAGGATTAAAAGTAGTCCCTGGCGCTAAATCTAAGACAATGCGTGTGTCATTTGCATTCAGTTGAGAAACGCGAATGCTTTTGATTGCTCCAGGATAATTTTGTTGCGTAGTAACTTTGCCCAACTTGGTATTCGGTAAATCTACAACAAGCCGAGAGGGTTGGGCTAAGTAGAAATAACGGGGGATTGTGCCTGCTGAAAGGTTGATTTCGAGTTGCTGTGTTTTTGGGGAAAAACGCCAATTATCTAGCTTTGCTACTGGTGTAGCAGCAGTAGTACAAGTTTCAAGGGCGATCGCTGCACAAAAGCCCAATAGACTGATGTTAAATATCTGCTTGCGCCATTGGCAAAATTGCCTAGTCTTTAGTCCCTGATCCATTCTTTTTATCTGCTCCATAAAACTCATACAATGCGCTCACATTGCTGTTTACTTCGCGCTTTAAATCCCTAGACGCGATTAATCGCGTCTCTACCCCACCCCCAGTTCAATTAGCTTTTTCGGGCACAGCAGTAAATTTTAGGGTTTGTGGAATGCCATTTACGCTTAATTGACCTGTCATATTACCTTTATCCACAAGTTGCATTTGAATTGTGACTGAATTCAGAGGATCGTTTTGAGGGCGAGGAATATTACAAAGGATTGATCTACCAACTTTTCCAGATAAATTTAACTGTTGATTTCTGAAGATGCCTGCCAGAGAGTGCTTTTCGTCAGTATCGGCGTTAGCGTTTGCCGGTAATACAGAGGCATTTAAGTAAATACCCGACTGCTGAATGTTTAACGTTAGAGTATCCGATTTTTCACAGTTCGGCAAATTCTCTGACAGGGTTAGACGATACCTACCGTTCACTGGCGGAGGAGCCTTAAGATTGTTTTCCCCGTAAATGCTTACAGTTTTAAACAACAGTAGTACTGAACTTATGGCTACACCGTAAAAAGCCAAAGATTTGAACTTGAAATGATTCATAGTTTCAATTCCTGAATGTTGGCTCTTGACTACTAACTTCAGGCAGCATAGAGGCAAGATGAGCGGTAACTTGACTGTAGCGGCGGGTAATCAACAGGGAAGAACGACATTGGATAGCTAGTTGATCTGTATATCTTCCCAAGGTTTGGCGTTCGATACCCCAAGTGCGACTGGTGCCAGCAATAGTTAAGTCAACACCTTCTGAGGCTTGAATTACAGCTTGGATTGGTTCTGGGGCTTCGACAATTTTAATTTCAATGCGATCGCGTACACTGGTGGGTAACTGCTCCATCATCGTGTGCAGTTCGTAACTCAATTCTTCTCTAGTGTGATTTGCTGCTATCTGTAATATTTGCAACATACAAGTCTCACGATTGATTAGCAGTCTTAGAGCTAGTATTAGTGCTAAATCATCATGGATATTTGCAGAATAAGGTACAAGTAGACTTTCTAATCGCTCTTTGCCTTTGTCTACAAATACTGCTACATCTACTGGGGCGGTGGTAAGTATTTGTCCGACTCGTCCACCTAAACGATTACTACTAAAAGCTGGCCGATGCCAGCCTACGAGAATTAAATCAACTTGTTCTAATGTGGCAATCTGTGCTGTTTCGCGGGCAACGTTGCTGGAGATGCGAACGATAGGATGCACACAAGAACGAGTTTCTGGCGGTTCGAGAGTATTAATTAATTCTTCTAGTTGGTGGCGGCGCTGGGCGATTAATCGGTCTGCTTCAACTGGGGTACTTTCAAATGCATAGTCTTCTTGAAATTCAATCAGGCTAAGGGGGTTAACAACGGCAGGATATCGGTAATTGAGAGCAACACCAACTGCGGGCTGCGCCAAGGCTACTGCCAACTGTACTAAACCTTTTTGCGTACTTGGATTAGCCACTGGTACCAAAATTCGGAAAGGATGAGGGTAAGTTTCATCTCCAGCAGAGGTATCTATACCTGTTTCTGCTTCCAACTCCGGTTCCACCATATCTAACCTGATTAGCTTCTTCGGATATGTCCATTCCAGTAGTGGCGAGGTCATGAATGTAGTTACCAATGCCATAATTACCAGCATGGTAAATATTAAAGGGGAAATTACCCCTAACTCTAGACCAATGTTTAGTACTATCAGTTCGGTTAAACCACGAGTATTCATTAACCAACCGAGTGCCGAGGCTTCCCGTTTACTAATGCCACTAACACGGGCTGCGACATAAGTACCAACATATTTGCCTGCGATCGCTACTCCTAAAACCAACGCACACAAAAGCCACAATTCTGGACGGTTGAGCAAACCAATCTGTGTCTTTAAGCCACTGTAGGCAAAAAATATGGGCAGCAAGAATATCAAAACAAAATCTTCGGTTTTTATTGCCAATTCCCGCACTAAATCTTCATTTTTGGGCATTGCTGCTCCCAGTAAAAATGCCCCAAAAATTAAGTGAATACCAATTAGTTCGGTAATTAATGCCGACGCAACCACAGCCATATAAATCCCAGCTAGCAGCAATTGGCTGAGTCGTCCCGCACGAAGGTAGTGTTTGGCAAGGCGTTGCAGGAACCAACGTCCCGCCGTCAACATCAAGCTGATGTAAACTATGCTGGCGATAATTGTGGGTATAGCACCAGCAAAGTCACCAGTTCGAGCAACTGCGATCGCTACTGCCAAGAGACACCAAGCTGTTACATCGTCTACGGCTGCACAAGTTAGCGCCAAGGTTCCTAAACGCGTACCTTGCAAATTGTTTTCAGTAATGATTCGCGCCAATACTGGAAAGGCAGTAATCGACATTGCCGCCCCCAAAAACAAGGCAAAGGCAGTGAAGGATACACTTGCATTAGAAACTAGGGGATAAAGAATCGCAGCTAGCAATGTTCCCAAGGAAAATGGCACTAAAATACTGACATGAGAAGTTAAAACAGCTACTTCTAATTGCCCACTAAGATATTTTGGATTTAGTTCTAGCCCAATCAGAAACATGAAAAATATTAGTCCCACCTGAGACAAAACATTTAAAAAAGGAATAGTTTCTGGTGGAAACAAGGTAACTGCTAAATGGGGGGCAACTAAACCAAATAAAGATGGGCCGAGCATAATTCCGGCAACAATCTCACCAATTACCAAAGGTTGTTTAATGGAACGGAATGCTAGCCCTACTAACCGTGAAAGTCCAATAATAATCAGTACTTCAACCAGAACGAGAATAACTATGTGCATGGTTTCCTCACAATTAACTATCTGGTTTCTCTAAGATGAATCTTTAAATGGTCTGAAAATGTCAAGTTCATGAGATACAACCAAGATTAATTTGCACTTAGTTGTAATGTCAATTACTGAGAGGATGCACTTGAAGAGTTGAAAAATGAATTTTGATGATTTTAGGAGATAAATTTAGAATAACTGCCGAATTGCCGATACAAAAAAATAGATAATTGGGATTGGTTTCGTAGTATTCGTTAAAAGCGGGCACAAACAAATTAGCCGTCATAGCTTAGAGTCTAAGCGGATAATTTTACCCAACTCCTATGTAACTAATATCAGTTAATTGGTACTTAATTTTATATTTATCTTTGCTTAAGCAGAAGACTTATCATAGCTTGTACCATGCAATAAAAACGCAATCAGTGGTGATGCCATGAGTGTAGTAATGACTGCCATAATAACCATTATAGTGAATAAAGTCGGGGTAATTATACCTTGTTCAAGACCAATATTAAGGATGATTAACTCCATCAAACCACGAGCATTCATGAGAGCGCCAATAGTTGCAGATTCACGCCAATTTTCCCCGGCTAACCTTGCAGCCAACATACAAGCGACACCTTTACCAAGAATTGCGATCGCAATAATTAACAGCGTAATTCCCCACAAAGTAGGCGTGTTTACCAATGCAATTTGAGTGTTCAGTCCAGAGAAGACAAAAAATATCGGTAGCAAAAAAGAAGTAGTTAAAAACTCAGTATATTGGCGAATTTGTTGGGCGAATTCTCCGCGTGGTGTTACTGCTCCTAGCACGAAAGCACCGAATATTGCATAGATGCCTGTAATATCGGTAAACCATGCACAAAACATCAAAATTATCAACATCAAAGTCAGAGTTTGTCTGTTCACACCTGCATCGCGTTTTGTCATCCGTGTGAACGCTCTCAGTAGAGGTTGACCAAGAAAAATTGCAAATAGCACGTAGCAAATGCCACCACCAATTGCTAATATGGCAATGTTCAAAGAATTTTTCACGCTAGCAAGGACGATCGCTAGCAAACACCAAGCAACTCCATCATCTACCGATGCTGCACCTAAAGCTAAAGTCCCAAAGCGGGTTTGTGCAAGACCGCGTTCGTAAAGAATCCGAGCTAACATGGGAAATGCTGTGATTGTCATCGACGCACCTAGATACAAAGCGGCTGACCAAGGTGTTACCTTTGGTTGAAAGAAATCGCCATTGTGATAAAACCAAAAAGATGCGATCGCTCCTAAAATAAAAGGAGTGATAATTCCAGCAGCAGATAGCAGACTTGCACTTTTGATATGATGTTTTAAGAGTTTAGTGTTGAACTCTAAACCAATCAAAAACATATAAATTACCAACCCAATCTGGCTGATAGCATATAGAATCGACATCGATGGATTGGGTATCTTGAGTCCTACAGCAGTGATGATGGGAAGCTTAGGAAAAAGCCATTGCTGAAAATCCGGTGCAATCAATCCCAAGAGTGATGGCCCTAGCATTACACCTGCAATCATTTCGCAAACAACATCGGTTTGACCAAGATAGCGCCGTCCTAAAATCGTGACGATGCGACAAGTGACTAGAATAACTGTAAGTTGCAAAAATAGCTGAATAACCAGATCAAAATTTGACATTGCACTTCCTTAATATGCGTCTCTGCATTGAAAAATCTTTTCAGACTCCAAAGCTTGTCCTGTTTTTCTCATAGATGACTACATCAGCACAAGTGCTAATTTTAGAAATATTAAGATAGCTGCTTTTAATTTGATAGCAACTGCCCTATTGTTCGTAAAAACGGATACAACTTTGTATCAATACAACATATTGCATCCAAACTGAAACCGCCACATACAGCAGATTGCAACTTTATAAGGTACAGATGATTTTAAGGGCACAGTACTGCTGTGCCCCTATCTGTGTACTTCATTTACCTGAAAAACGCTGTATTAGTTAATTTTTACAAACCGATATATTTGCATAACAATAACATTTATGCAATAACTATCTAAAACTCTTATTCCTTCTCTACAAGACCCGATGCAATTTACAAGCACTCACCACCCCGAAAACGCCAACGAAGGAAAATAATTCGCATTAGGCTTTGTGAACTAATAAAAACTGCTAGCCACACGATGCTATAGTGCAGTAGAAAAACTGTTAACGGTAATTCTTCTTTCGGTAAAGGTATTGGTAAAAAGCCAAATAGTTTTACTCCACAGAACACAAATACTAATTCCCATATACCAGCTAAAAGTTGATAAGCTGCGGGCCAATCCCTGTCCCATCGAGATTTTTGGAGATAGTTATAAAGCACATCCCAACCTAAGCCAAATATGGCTACATAAAGAAGTATCCAAAAATAAACCGAGTTAGCACCAGGGCCAATCCAACCCATTGCAAAAGGCAGAGATACAAGTACACCCACAGTTGCAAGTAATAATAATCGAGTTTGCCAACGACCAAATAAAGTTGGTGTCATAGGAGTGCTGAGTGCTGAGTTAGGAGTTAGGAGTAATGAATAATATAGAGAAATTAGAGTTTTTATAGATAGATTTTGACTCGCTTCATTGAAAATTTAGTAAGATTGTGGTGCTTTTTGCAAAGATGGCAAATATGACAATCTTGGCTAATTTCAAAGCACCAATATCTCTATATTAATTAGGATTGTTTAAGATGATAATTAAATTGAGAATGGTAAGCTGCATTGGCAAAGCCGACTGAATGTATCGCATCCCAATTTATCACATCTTCTAACAAAGCTTGATAACCGAGTGTATTAGGATGAAGACCATCTTCACTTAAACGTTTGAGCCGCCAATTTTCACCGCGTTCCATCCATTGCTCAAAAACATCTAAATAGGGAATCTGGCGTTTGCTGCAAGCAATTCGAGTTGCTTCTTTGTAGCGGTACTGATCGACATGATTATAGTAAAAACAATCTAAAAATGGCATCTTGGCTTCATCTACTGGCACCATGCCCACAAATAACACAGGACAAAGTTGCTGTGCTAAATCTAGCAGAGAAGCAATTTCTTTTTCAAACAATGTAAAATCTGTGTAACTGCGACCATCGGGACGCGCTAACCGCGCTGAGTCATTCACACCTACGGATAAAATAATCAAGTCGGGGACACGATTTCGCAGTTCACCTCGGTGGCGAAATTCTACTTCTAACCTTTGTGCTACTTGTTGCGTGCGATCGCCTCTTACCCCTAAATTGTAAAGAACATGACCGGCACTATCGGGCAACATCCACCATCGCCGTAGTTGCTCGATCCAGCCTCCTTTTTCCGGGTCGCCGAATCCATAAATTAAGCTGTCCCCCAGTGCGACAATCTTCATTGACTGAAAGTGATTTGGTGGTACAGACAGCTGCATTGAGGAAGAAGCTAGAAATGTGTGCATTTAACAACTATATTTTATATCTTTACAAGATTCTATACATTTCTATACCATAGATGGCTATCTTTAGTGTGCAACCATCTATTTGTTGATATGGTTGCAAGGTTAATATTGCCGTAGTTGAGGGTCTCAAAGCCAAGTGTCGAGTTTAGAAGTTGAAATGTCCGAGGCATCGCACAAATCATTGATACTGATAATATGAAGTTGAGAGAGTGTTAGAAAATTGGCTAGAGTTATTACAGCAAAAACGAATCGCCTCAGAAACCCATTACAGTCTCTATCATTCCAACTTTTGAGACTGGCTAGGTAGACAGCAAATAAAACTCATAAAAAGTTTCCCTAACCCTCTTAATTTACTAAGATGATTAGGGACTTAAGAATGGAGCTAAGCGGATTCGAACCGCTGACCCCCTCAATGCCATTGAGGTGCGCTACCAACTGCGCTATAACCCCTTAAAATCCATTATACATAATCACTTAATTTTAGTACTTTGTCAAGCTTTTTATGAAAACTAAATTTTAAATATCTCCTCTACCACTAGATACTCACAACGACACTTGCAACAAGTAGGTCATACAGTGCCCCATCAAAAAGTAAACTACTAACATGGCAGCAGCAGCCAGGGCAACCAATGTACCAGCCAACATGAGAGAAAATTCTTTACTCTCGTAGGCTTTTTCCATTAAGTGCAGCGACCACGCTACCAAAGCTACATCAAAAAGTAAAATAGGAAGCAACATATTTTTTAATATTTGTTAATACTTGTAAAATAATATTAACATCCTTTTTAAGAAGTGTGTCTAACCTCAGATAGATGTCATTAACGGGTGATTTGTGGGTCAAGATAATGTTCTTACTGGCACATTGCGATCGCGCAAATAATTTTTGATTTCTGCTACGCTTAATTGTCCGTAATGTAATAGCGATGCCAGTAGTGCTGCTTCCGCTTTGCCTTCAGTTAGGGCTGTGTAAATATGTTCACAATTACCTGCACCACCAGAAGCAATTACTGGAATTTCTACAGCGTTTGCAATAGCCCGTGTGATCTCGATGTCATATCCGGCTTGGGTTCCATCAGCATCCATACTTGTTACTAGAAGTTCTCCAGCACCGCGTTTCTCAACTTCCTGTGCCCACAATAGGGCATCTAAGCCTGTATTTTCCCTGCCACCCCGCACATACACATCCCAACCTGGATTTTCCGGGTTATTTCTGCGTCTGGCATCAATTGCAACAACTATGCACTGATTACCAAAGCGATCGCTTGCCCGATTAATCAAGTCGGGATCACGTACCGCCGCAGAATTAATACTAACCTTATCTGCGCCGGCTCGTAACAAAGCTTTAACATTTTCTAAGGATTGAATGCCACCACCCACAGTCAATGGAATAAAGACCTGTTCGGCAGTCCGGTAGACCACATCTAAAATTGTAGCTCGGTCTTCATGAGTAGCTGTAATATCCAGAAATACTAACTCATCAGCACCGGCTTCGTTGTAAACCTTGGCCAACTCTACCGGATCGCCTGCATCTTGGAGATTAACAAAGTTAACTCCTTTTACAACCCGTCCCGCCTTCACATCTAAGCACGGTAAGATTCTTTTAGATAACATAATAACTTTTGTACTTCTGGGTAATTGACCGGAATTTAAATTTTAAATTGGCGCGGGTATTTCCAAACGAAAATTTTCATGGGAATGGGGTATGGGGCATTGGGCATTGGTTATTAATTCATTCTTGTCCCTCACTGCCTCCCCTGCTCCCCCAGTCCCTAGTCCCCAGTCCCCAGTCCCTTTATTGAATAGCTGAATTATGGCGATAATCTCCTCGAAAAAACAGCCTCCAGAACCCAACGGAGAACCAAAGCAGCGTCGGGAGTCGGCGAAAGCACCATCCACAGAAAATATTTTGAAGCCTGAAGCTGCTATTGATGAACAAGAACAACAGGAAGAAGGTATTCGACCGCACCGATTTGCCGATTACATTGGACAAAAAGATTTAAAGGATGTGCTAGATATTGCCATCAAAGCAGCCAAGTCTCGTGGTGAGGTGCTGGATCACTTGCTGCTGTATGGGCCGCCAGGATTGGGCAAAACCACAATGGCAATGATTTTAGCATCGGAAATGGGGGTAAATTACAAAATTACCAGTGCGCCAGCCCTAGAACGTCCACGAGATATTGTTGGGCTACTGGTGAACATGAAGCCGGGGGATATCTTATTTGTGGATGAAATTCATCGCCTCTCGCGGATGACGGAAGAAATTCTCTATCCAGCGATGGAAGATTATCGCTTAGATATTACTATTGGTAAAGGTTCCAGCGCTCGGATCAGAAGTTTGCCTCTGTCAAAGTTTACCTTAGTGGGTGCTACAACTCGTGTCGGTGCTTTAACTTCACCACTGCGCGATCGCTTCGGTTTGATTCAAAAACTCCGATTTTACGAAGTTGACGAACTGACTAAGATTGTACTGCGAACCGCTCAATTACTCAAAACCCCTGTTACAGAAGATGGTGCCACAGAAATTGCCCGTCGTTCACGCGGAACGCCACGGATTGCAAATAGGCTACTAAAGCGAGTGCGTGATTATGCGGAAGTAAAAATATCTGGGGAGATTAATGAAAGCATCGCATCTGAAGCATTGCAACTATTCCAAGTAGATCCCTGCGGTTTAGATTGGACAGATCGCCAGATGCTTAGTGTGATAATTGAACAATTTAATGGCGGGCCAGTGGGGTTAGAAACAATGGCAGCAGCCACAGGTGAAGATACCCAAACAATTGAAGAGGTGTACGAACCTTACCTCATGCAAATTGGGTATTTAACTCGAACTCATCGCGGCAGGATGGCGACAAAGGCAGCATACAAGCATTTGGGATTTACGCCGCCTAATGAACAGTTGTCATTATTGTAATTATTGGCATTGGGCATTGGGCATGGGGCACCCCTTCTCTGCGAGACGCTCTACGCGTTAGCGGAGCTTTCGCTTTAGCGATACGCTCAGGGCAAGTGGGCATTGGGCATTGATACTTGTAAATGAGCCTTTGAACTCCATTCCTCTGCTCAATGACAAATGATATAGGCGCTTCGCCTTCCCGCAGGGTATGACAAATGACAAATGACAAATTAGGTAAACCTAGATGATTAAGTTGATTAGTATTTTTCTCAGTTTGTTAATTCTGTTTGGCTGGGCTACTCCAGTCATGGCACAATCTCAACCACCCATTACTCAAGAACAGTTAAAACAAGGTGATGAGTGGGCAAATCAAGCCTTTGCAGCGACGAATCAAGGTGATTTTGCGACGGCTGAAACTTACTGGACAAAGATTATTGAGCAATTTCCTACTAATGCGGGGGCGTGGAGTAACAGGGGAAATTCGCGGGTGAGTCAGAATAAGTTACAAGAGGCGATCGCAGATTATAACAAAGCCATAGAACTAGCACCAAATGTCACCGATCCTTATTTGAATCGGGGCGCGGCGTTGGAAGGGATGGGAAAATGGGACGATGCGATCGCAGATTATAATCATGTCTTAGAACTCGATCCTAACGATGCGATGGCATATAACAATCGCGGTAATGCCAAAACAGGTTTAGGAAAATGGGAAGATGCGATCGCAGACTACAAAAAATCTAATGAGATAGCCCCAAATTTTGCCTTCGCCCGTGCTAACTACGCCCTCGCTCTCTATGAAACTGGTAAAAAAGAGCAAGCAATCCGTGAGATGCGAAATATCGCCCGTAAATACTCCAAATTTGCTGATGTGCGTGCCGCCCTCACCGCTGCATATTGGGTAAATGGAGAACAAGGTGAAGCTGAAAGCAACTGGGTAGCAGCTTATGGACTTGATAGCCGCTACAAAGATATCGACTGGGTAAAAAATATCCGCCGTTGGCCTCCCAGCCTAGTTACAGCTTTGGATAAGTTCTTGAAAATTCAGTAGAGGCATTGATCGTGACTCATTTTGGTATCATCTGTCCTGGTGCAGCAACTGGCCCCCTCAATACAATGCTTCCCTTGGGACAGGAACTTCAACGGCGTGGGCATCGCGTCACCTTCTTTGGCTCACTCGATACTCAATCTAAGGTACTGGCAGCAGGAATAGAATTCCAAGCAATTGGTGAAAAAGATTTTATTCCTGGCTCAACAGCAGAAACCTTTGCCAAATTAGGTCAACTGCGTGGATTGGCTGCGCTTCGATACACTATTGACCTGCTGAAGCTAGTTTCATCTGTGACACTTCAAGAGGCTCCAGCAGCAATAAAAGCAGCAGGTGTAGAAGCTTTGCTAGTAAACCAAAGTTCATCAGAGGGAGGGACAATCGCCGAGTTTCTGAAAATCCCTTTTATTACTGTGTGCAGCGCTGTGGTGCTGAATCGAGAACCTAGCATTCCTCCTTTTTTCACAACATGGAAGTATAGTCCAGATGTGTGGGCACGCTTACGCAACGAAATAGGTTACACGTTATTTAATAACGTCATCAAACCATTTGAAGATTTGATCAATGAATATCGTCGAGAGTGGAAATTACCCCTGTACTCTAATCTTAAAGATAGTAACTCTCCACTGGCTCAAATAAGTAATGCACCTGCTGAATTTGAATTTCCCAGGAAAGAATTAGCTCCTTGGTTCCATTTCACCGGAAGCTTCCATACTTCAGCTAGTCGAGCAGCTGTTTCTTTCCCTTATGAAAAATTAACGGGGAAACCGTTAATTTACGCTTCGATGGGAACATTGCAAAATCGTCTGATTTGGGTTTTTGAGACTATTGCTTTAGCTTGTGAAGATTTGGATGCTCAGTTAGTGATTTCTCTGGGAGGTTCTGCTAAACCAGAATCACTACCAGACTTGGCAGGAAATCCTTTAGTAGTTGAGTATGCACCTCAATTAGAAGTGCTGGAAAAAGCTACTCTCATGATTACTCATGCAGGAATGAATACAACAATGGAATGTTTGAAAAAAGGAGTGCCAATGGTGGCGATTCCAGTTGCTAATGACCAGCCAGGAGTAGCAGCGCGTATCGCTTGGACAGGGGCAGGTGAGCTTGTCACTCTCAAAAAACTGAATGTTCCCAGATTGAAGAATGCTATCAAGCGGGTGTTGACAGAAGAATCTTATAAACAGAATGCGCTCAGATTACAAGCAGCTACTCTCGCGGCTGGGGGGGTAAGTCGAGCGGCTGATATTATTGAGCAGGCTGTTTCTACAGGTAAACCTGTCTTAGCTTAAATACAATAATGAGGATCCCAGTCTAGTTACAGCTTTGGATAGTTCTTAAAAATCCAGTAACATCTGTGAAACATCATACCCTTGTGGATTGTTTGATACTAAAATTATGTCCATAAATTTTGCACCAAATAGCAGATAATACTTGTATTTGCCTTGCATTTTTTAAAGGTTTCGCTATGACTCATTTTGGGATTCTTTGTCCTGCTGCGATCGGTCATCTCAACCCGATGTGTGCTTTAGGTAGAGAATTGCAACGGCGCGGTCATCGCGTCACCTTATTTCATATACCCGATGTTCAAACTAAGGTACAGAAAGCTGGCTTAGAATTTTACACGATTGGAGAGGCTGAATTCCCCCTTGGAAGTCTGGAACCAATGTATAAACACTTGGGTGAGATGAGTGGATTACCAGCGTTGCGTTTTACGATCAGTTGGCTGGAAAAAGAAACAGTTATGCTTTTCCGTGAAGTACCAGAAGCACTCTCTAAGGTAGGTATAGAAGCCCTATTAGTAGACCAGGTAACGTCTGCTGGTGGAACTATTGCCGACTTTGTAAATATACCCTTCGTCACTGTATGTAATGCTCTGCTAACTAATAGAGAAGAGGCAGTTCCTCCCTACTTTACACCTTGGCCTAACAACCAAGCTTGGTGGTCTCGCAAGCGAAACCAAGTGGGTAACTTTTTGCTTAACCGTTTATCACTAAAAATCTGGGATTTGATAGTCAATCAACGTCGTCGATGGAATTTACCACCTTATGTCAAGCGTGAAGATGCTGCGGGGAAACTAGCTCATATCTGTCAGCTACCTGCTGAGTTTGACTTTCCACGAGAACGGTTAGCTAAGTTTTTTCATTACACTGGGCCTTTGCAAGATCCATCAGGGCTAGAACCCATCTCTTCGTCTACATCTTTCCCCTTTGAAAAGTTAAACGATCAACCATTGATTTTCGCTGCATTGGGAACCTTACAAAATCGCAAAGAAGAAATTTTTGAGACTATTGCTGAAGCTTGTATAGGTTTAGATATGCAACTAGTAATTTCTTTGGGTCAGCCTGAAAGAAAGGAATCAGTCCCTAATCTACCTGGTTCGCCTTTGGTAGTAGCTTACGCACCCCAACAGCAATTAATCTCAAGATCGATTCTAACTATTACCCATGCTGGAATGAATGCAGTGCTAGGTGCTTTAAGCAGCGGAGTCCCCCTGGTAGCTATTCCTATTACTAATGAACAGCCAGGAATCGCTGCTCGTATAGCTTACACCGGAGCAGGAGAATTTGTGCCACTGTCTGGTTTGAATGTACACAGGTTGCGAGACACTATTAAGCGGGTAATAACAGAAGATTCTTACAAAAAGAATGCCTTGAGACTAAAAGAAGCGATTCAGCGAGCCGGTGGAGTGAGCCGAGCGGCTGATATTATTGAACAGATCGTGTCTAGCGGTAAACCTGTTTTATCTAGTCGACCCTAAGAGGCTATGTGCGATTGCTCCCATCCTATCTCATATCATTCTCAAACTTTCTAAACAAAACTAGTCTCTCGAACTACCTGATTTTGCTGGCGTCTCCCCTTCACCACCATTTTCACGCCACCTGCTGGGCTAAATAGCAAACCCTTACGTACTGGCTGCACTGGTTTGCTATCAGCTAGTTCCATCTCCCAGTGAGATAGCACTTTTGCCAACACCAGTTTCATCTCAAATAAGGCAAATGCCATTCCAATACAGCGACGGTTGCCGCCACCAAAGGGTAAATACTCATAAGGAGAAAATTGCCGTTCCAGAAAACGCTCTGGCTTAAATTGCTTCGACTCAGGATATAAATCTTCTCGATGATGGGTCAAATAAATAGAGGGAATTAGTATAGTCCCAGGCTCAAAGTTGTATCCCCCAATTTGTAGCGGTGATTTAACCAATCGATTTAGTGCCGACGTTGCCACTGGGTAAAGGCGTAGCGTTTCAGAACAGACAGCATTCAAATAAGGCAATCGGAAAATAGCGTTTGCATCTGGTTTTTCACCTAAATTATCTAATTCTTGCAACAGTTTTTCCCGCACCTGCGGCTGATGATGAATCCAGTACAGCGCCCAT
Source organism: Nostoc sp. FACHB-133 (assembly GCF_014698055.1). Taxonomy (NCBI): domain Bacteria; kingdom Bacillati; phylum Cyanobacteriota; class Cyanophyceae; order Nostocales; family Nostocaceae; genus Nostoc; species Nostoc sp. FACHB-133. The sequence goes on along the minus strand of NZ_JACJSH010000021.1, from coordinate 51,252 downwards.
GATAACGAAGTTGCAGTAGTTTCGTGACCCGCCACTAATAGGGTCATGAGTTCATCACGTAATTCCAAGTCTGTCATCGGCTCTCCCGCTTCATCACGAGCAGCCATCATCAAAGATAGAATATCAGTCCCAGATAGATCGGGTTGTGCTTTGCGTTCTTGAATCTGGGCGTAGATGAGTGTATCAATTTGCTGCCGTAAACGCAAGTATTTCCCCCAGGGACTCCACGCTCCTAAATCCTGCCGCAGTGATGTGAAAATAAGCAGAAGTGTTCTTAGTAGAGGGATTTTGGGATTCAGGATTTCAATTAGGAGTTTGCTGAGTTTCTTGTAACGTGGCCCATCTTCAAGACCAAATACAGCCTTCAAAATCACTTGGAAAGAGATTTCTTGCATAGACGACAGAACTGTAAAGGTTTCTCCAACCTGCCACTGGCTACTCACTTGCTCTGTGATTTCACGGATTAACTCACCATAAGCCAGCATTCGTTCTCCGTGCAAAGGGGGTGTCAACAGCTTTCGTTGTCGCTGATGAGGCTTTCCATCTAGCGACAGTAATGATTGCTGTCCTAATAAAGGCGCTTTAATCCCTGCTGATGCACCAGAGTCTAACTGTTTTGGATCTGTAGTAAAAATCTGCTGAATTGCCTGGGGATTGCTAATGAAGACTTGATGAGCAAAATTTTGTCCGAGTTTGAGAGTGAAGATATCACCATAACGTTTAGTGCAGGCTTCCATGTATTCTAAGGGATTAGTAAGCCACTGATACATCTGTATCCAAGGGTGAGTTTGAGGGCCGTTAGGCAGTTTAAGTAAAGACATTTTTATGAATTTCCCAATGATTGGAGCAAGATTGTGATCAGTTAGTTATTCATGCACCCGCAGCTTGATTAATCTTAGAACACGGATCAGGCAGATGAACTTACCAATTCTTGAATCTGCCTTGGGGTCAATTCCTGCACATTACGCAAAACTACTGCTGCTCCTGCTGCTAGCAGTGTCTCACCATAAGCATCACTACGCGCTGCTGTTTCCTGTACATGGGGCGGTAAAACCCCTACACCAATCCAAGGGCGAGAAGAATCTAAACGCCGCGCTTTCTCGATGGTATACATATCTGCTACCGTATCCCCTACATACACGATCGCTAATTTTTGCTCAATTCCATTATCTAATTCACGAACTGTAGCGAAAAGTCCAGTGGGGTCGGGTTTTCCTGGCGCATCTTCCATCGCAATCAACACTGGAGATTCCAAACCCAGGCGTTTTTCTAATACGTAGTTAGCGGAAGCACGAGTTGCACCGCTAAAAAATCCCCACGCAATCCCGGCTTGGGTAAGTTGTTCTAAATAGCTAGGTTGTAATAATAAAGGTTCATTACAGATATACCCAGTAAAATTATTTGGGTCTGGGCCTCGGTAACGGGATTGAAAAAAAGCAATGATCGCATTGTAATCTAGTTGCAGTTGTTCGCGGCTCTGTTTTTGGGTTTCAAAGTAGCGGTAAATTAATTCCTGCGATGCTTCCCAATCGTTATTCCACACGCCTTCAGACTTCAACTGGTCAATATCCAGTGGGGTTGGACGATATGCTTGGGTCGTAAAATATTCTACGGTATCTGCGATCGCTCGGCGATAGGAACCACCAACATCGCGCACAACGCCATCTATATCGAAAATAACGATCGCTTTTGCAGAAGTTTGTTGAGTCATAGGGTAGGAAGCAAAAGAGTTTTACCTCATCATAAAACGTGAGATCATGACTCAGGTAAAAAATCGGGGTCGAGGGCTTGCTCTGGCGTGAAGGGAGATTGTTCGGGGAAGGTAGCTAGAGGCAATTCAGTTTCATCAGTAGCCAAGAGTCTAGCATCGTCATAACACAGCCCAAATACCTCATAGAAATAGGGTTTGAGGCTAGGACTTTCTTCTAGAGCTTCTCTAAGGCGTTTGCGATGCTCCCGAATTGTTGCTCGCCAACTACCAGAGCGCTTCTCGGCTTGATATTTATACTTCAAGAGGTGCATCAGCACCACTTCCAAATTGCTTCTCAGTGCTTTCTTTTCACTCCTGCCCATTGTTTCAATTTCTTCAATCAAATTCTCTAAATCCAGTTCTGTGAGCCGACCTTGCTTGAGTAGTTCTGCTGTGGTTTGAATCCACAGGTAAAAGTCTTGCTCATACAAATCTGAATCAGATTTTGTTTGAGATTGGGGCAGTTGAGCAGTCATAAGCATCTTTTGTTAACGCCGACTACACCTTATGCTAGCCCAATCCAATGACTGTTTGGTCATTTGATAGGGTATTGCGTTAAAATAAGCGATCGCTATCCTAGTTAAGTAATGCCCGGAAATTCCCGGAGGTGTGATTGACCAAGTTTATTTTGAAAATTCTGTGGTTAGATGAAAACGTTGCTCTCGCAGTGGATCAAGTTGTAGGCAAAGGCACCAGCCCTTTGACTAAGTACTTTTTTTGGCCCAGAAATGATGCCTGGGAAGAATTAAAAAAGGAATTAGAATCCAAACATTGGATTACTGACCTAGATCGTGTCGAGTTGCTTAATAAAGCAACAGAAGTGATTAACTACTGGCAAGAGGAAGGTAGAAACCGTCCAATGGCAGAAGCTCAGTTGAAATTTCCAGAAGTTGCCTTCACAGGTAGCGCCTGATATTACAATATTAGCGATGTCTACGACGGGCTACGCCTACGCGCTGTTCTACAAGCTGCCACAGTTTGATAGTCTTGTCTCTGCTGCCACTTGCAATTAATTGTCTAACTTTGCTCACAGCAACAGCAGATACTGAGTCTATATGACCAGAGAGAGTAACAATCTCTTCTGCTGTGCTTACTCTCCAAAGTTTAACTGTTTTGTCGCAACTTGCACTTAGGAGTGTTTCGCCATCGGCAGTAAAAGCCACAGCCACCACAGACCAAGAATGGCCTACCAGTGTGCAAATTAGCTGACCTGTGTTTACCTCCCACAATTTAATAGTGTTATCATCACTACCCGTCGCCAAAATTTGACCATCAGGACTAAAAGCGACTGTCAAAACCGCCCATGCATGACCCGAAAGGGTGCTTAACAAGCTATAGCATGGGCGGTTTTGAATAAGGGGGAAGGGGGCAGGGGGAAAGGGGCAGGGGGCAGGGAGTAGGGGGAAAGGGGAAATATCTTCCGCCCCTTGTGGATAGTCTTTTAACTCAGCACTATTCATATCCCTCTGCTCCCTGCTCCCTGCTCCCCTGCCTCTTGTTGGTATCTGCCACAGGCGAATTGTTCTGTCATAACTTGCGCTAGCTAAAAGCTGTCCTTGGGGACTAAATGCTACTGAATTTACTTGTAATTGATGTCCGGTTATGGTGCAAATTTCTCTGCCAGTATTGACATCCCAGAGTTTGATTGTCTTATCCCAGCTACCACTAGCGAGAATCTGCCCATCTGGACTGAAAGCAACTGATTTTACGGCGTGTGAGTGTCCCAATAAAGTGCAGATTTCTTTTAATGTCTCAACCTGCCACAATTTGATAGTTTTATCATCGCTAGCAGTTGCCAAAATTTTCCCATCTGGACTGAAGGCGACTGATTTTACCGCTTGGGAATGTCCTGATAAGCTAGCTAGGACTTTTTTGGTATTTAAATCCCACAACTTGATGTTTTTGTCATCACCACCACTGGCTAAAGTGTGACTGTCAGGACTGATGGCAAGGGCATTCACACTACTCAATGTCCCAGAATGCCCAGTTAAGGTATGCAAGCATTGCCAAGGAGGGTTTGGTAATTTAAAATTTTGAATTTTACATTCCATACCCATTGCTTGCATAACTTCATTAGCTAATTGAAAGCGGTGGTTAACAGAATTTTGCAGCAGCTTGTCGAGAATTTGTGCCAAGCGTAGACTTTTTGAGTCTTGTCGCCAGACATTGCTAACCTTGTTAGTAAGATATTGTTGCCAAACCCAACAATCGTTAGCAATATCAAATAAATCAAAGGGAGCAATCTGGGTAAGTAAGTAAATACAAGTTACACCCAAGCTATATAAGTCACTAGCAAAAACTGCTTTTCCCTTCGCTTGTTCTGGTGCAGCGTATTCTGGACTGCCGACAATGGTTTCAGATGTTAACGGATCAATTTCTGTGACGATTTTAGCAGTGGTAAAATCTACTATGACGAAATCCCCCTTCTTAGTAATTGGGGATCTACGGATGATATTTTGGGGTTTAATATCGCGGTGGATGATGTTGCGATCGCTAATAAACTGCAAAACTGGCAAAACATCTTCTAACAGTTGCCAAATCTGAGTTTCATTAAAAGCACCTTCTTCTTCAACTACCTGAGCTAAATTAGTGCCTACAATAAACTCCTGCACTAAATAAAAATGCCCGTTATCCTGAAAATAATTTAATAAAGCGGGAATTTGTGGATGCTTTCCTAATTCCTCTAGCTTTTGCGCCTTTTGCTGAAAAGTTTGAGATGTTTCATCTTCCAGCGATAATTCTTGAACAACGCAAGGAATTGGCGGAAACTGACCCTCATCTACAGCGAGGAAGGTTTTACAGAATCCCCCTTTACTAGTCTGCTTCATTAAACGATAACGTTCTTGTAAAAGCAAAATTTCCTTGCCAAAATTACAGGGTAGGCAAGATGCCTACCCAAAGTAAAATATAACCGTTTTAAATTGCGTTTCTCGTAAAGGCGCACACCTAGCTATGCGCCCCCTACCGGATGTTACTTATCCCCCGGAAAATTCACAACTATCGGTGGATAACCGTTTTCTCCGGTTGGTTGTGTTTGGGTAACTACTGGTTGCGGATGCAAAGGTGTTGGTTTCAATTCACCCTTACCGGTTTGATTCCATAAAATCATGGACAGTAAACCATCCACTAAGCCGTTATTGCTGCCATTACTACCAACTAAGACATCTGGAATCAAGCGGACATGGCGATCGCCTATAATCTGCATGAGTTGCATTGCTGTATAACCTTGGGAACCCAAAGCTTCCACACCAGCGCGATAAGTTTCAGCTTTGGCGTTACCTGTGGCCCGAATACCTTCAGCCTCAGCAATTGCCCGGAGTTTTGTCCCCTCAGCTTCACCGTTCGCCTGTTTAATTTGGGCTTGGGCTTTTAAGTCAGCAATATGTACACTCTGCTCTGATTTCACCATTTCTTGCTGAATATCAGCCAGCGCTGTTTCCCGGACAAGCTGCTGTCGTTGGGTTTGTGCCATCTGCTGGACTTCATAAGTCTTGCGTTCTTCTTCGGCAATTTTCCGGTCTGTCTGTGTCTGCATTAATGAAGCTGGTGGCAGAATATCACCAATCAGGGTGTCGATCGCTTGCACATCATAAGCCCGTAATGCTGTTTTAATATACTCAGCAGCCTCAGATTGTCGTTCGCTCCGAGCAGTGAGAAAGTCTAGTACAGTATAGTCTTGGGCTGAGTTGCGGAAATAATTGCCGATAGTTGGTTCTAATACATGGTCTACCAAATTTTGCATTGCACCAACGCGGGAAATTACCTTCGGAGCATCTAAAGCACCGACATGGATAATTTGTGCTACTTCCAAATCAAAAGCAAACCCATCACGCGATCGCACTGTCAAGGAAGCTAGTTGAGCATCATAGCTGTGGCGTTCAGTCCGACCTGACCAGTTTAAGACAATGTTGGTCGTTGGCACTAGTTCCATCTTCATAATTCGGGAATTAATCGGATGCTTACCAGGATATAGCGGTTCGACCCATACACCTTTGTGTCCCTGATTCACCAAATTACCGTGGGTGAAGGCTGCACCACTGACATCTTGATGTGCCTTACCCACGAAAGAAATTACTACACCCACATACCCAATGGGAATTTCGGTCATCGGCACTTGTTCAACCTGGACAAACCAAGGATTCAAGTTCCAAGAGCCAGAAAGCAAAGTCTGTTCTTGTAAGCCTCGCCGCCCACCCCCATTAATAAATTTCTGACCATTTTGGAAGTTGTCGTGTCCGTCAATTATGGGGCCTGCGAGTTCACCGGCAGAAATTGGCACACCATCTAAGGTCGTGACGATGCCAACTTTGTCAGATGCCAGACTGTACACCCGCAACTGTTCTGGAGCCATGCCATGAGCGCTGGCATTTGATGCCATGATGACTTTAAACAGAGCAGTGTTAATCCTGTATGTACCTGCGGTGAGAAAACCCATTTGCCGCCCTTTTTCACCACCTTCGGTGAGGAATTTTCGAGCATCTTGGAAGTTGTCACAACCCACGATTTTCCCCAAAATCCGCTCTGGTGGGTTGGATGCGCCATCTGCTGCCACAATCAAAGCGATTTCCCCTTGGGGGACGACAATTACCGATTCTTTCTTTACAGAATATTGCCAAGGCCAATAGCCCCAATGCCAACCAGGAGCTAAAGTATCTGCCTGCAAGCCAGCTTCGCCGTTGAGGGCGATCAAACTGCCGGCGGGGAGTCCACGCCCAGAAAGGGTAAATTTCCTCACTACAATACCGACTTCACGTTCGCCAATGACTACAAGTCCCCCAAAGAATAGGGGGACGAATATGACGAAACCGCCGACAAGTAGGATGGGAACTAGTACAACAGGATCAATTCCAGCAGTTTGATATTGAGTCCTGCTGATTGGTAACTGAGCAATATTTGGTGTAGTCTGATTTCGCTGGACTAATGCCGAAGTTATTTCTTTTGCAGTAGTTGTTTTAACAGAATTAGCATTGGCAGAATGAATACCACCAGCGATCGCTAACGTTGCTACGATAGAGGCAGCAAAACGAGCTACCTTATTTTGTTTACGAGTACCAAGCAAAGATGAAAAGCTTTTCATAATTTGTGCCCATTTGGGCAACTAATTAGCTAAGTTAACACTTCAGCACGGCTTGCCTCGATTTCTTAAACTTGACGTAATTTTTTTGAAAAATTAATAAATAAGGATTCAGAATTCAGGATTCAGAATTCAGAATACTCTATCCGTAAAGGGATGGAATTTTAGCACTCGTACAGAATTTATACTGAATTCTGGCTCCTGATTCCTGAGTTCTTCTTAATAAATAATTTGTAGGTTGGACATTGCCCAACCTACAAAGTTGAAATAGAAAATTAAATTAGACCAAACCGCCAGCAGCTTGAAACCGAGCGCGGGCGCGTTTGAAAGCTTGATTTGCCTTGATTTGGGCTTGGCGATCGTCTGCTGAAACTTGAGTGAGTCCCGCTTCTGCTTTGTTGTAAGCAGCACGAGCTTCTTCTAGGTTAATTTTGTCGCCACGTTCAGCGCCATTAACCAGAATTGTCACTTCATTTTCTTCGACTTCGGCAAAGCCGCCCAAAAGAGCGATCGCTTCCCAATTCTGATTTTTCGCGGCACGGACTCGCATTACACCAGTATCCAGGGCGGTTAAAAGTGGTGCGTGTCCGGTGAGGATACCTAGTTGACCAGTTGTGCTAGGCAAAACTACTTCTTCAGCTGGAGCATCCCAGACTGTTTTATCTGGGGAAATTACCCGAACGGTTAATGTCATTTGTCTTTTGTCCTTCGTCCTTCGTCCTTCGTCCTTTGTCATTTATGTCTTTCGTAATTGCCATTAGTCATTAGCAGTTGAACTAATGACTAACGACTAATGACTAATGACCAATGACTAATGACTAACCTTTGATTTTTTCAGCTTTAGCGATCGCTTCGTTGATATCGCCAACCAAGTAGAAAGCCTGTTCTGGCAGAGCATCCAACTCACCAGACAGAATCTTTTGGAACCCTTTGATGGTATCTTCCAACTTCACATACTTACCAGGAGAACCGGTAAATACTTCTGCTACAAAGAATGGCTGAGACAAGAAGCGCTCAACTTTCCGCGCCCGTGCCACGATTAGACGGTCTTCTTCTGACAATTCATCTAAACCGAGAATGGCGATAATGTCTTGGAGTTCTTTGTAACGTTGCAGAGTTGATTGCACCGCACGAGCAGTATTGTAGTGTTCTTCACCGACAATGTTTGGTTGGAGCATTGTGGAAGTTGAACCAAGGGGGTCAACTGCGGGATAAATTCCCTTAGCAGCTAAACCGCGAGACAGTACTGTGGTTCCGTCCAAGTGGGCGAAGGTAGTAGCAGGTGCGGGGTCTGTGAGGTCATCCGCAGGTACGTATACCGCTTGAATGGAGGTAATGGAACCCTCTGTAGTCGAGGTAATCCGCTCTTGCAGTTCACCTACGTCGGTTCCCAATGTGGGCTGATATCCTACCGCAGAAGGCATCCGACCCAATAGCGCGGATACTTCCGAACCTGCTTGTACAAACCGGAAGATATTATCAATAAACAGCAGCACGTCCTGCTTGTTCACATCCCGGAAGTACTCTGCTACTGTCAATCCCGAAAGACCAACCCGCATTCTAGCTCCGGGTGGTTCGTTCATTTGACCGTAGACTAGAGCAATTTTTGATTCGTTGAGGTTCTCGTTATTGATAACCCCAGACTCAATCATTTCATTGTAGAGGTCATTACCTTCACGGGTGCGTTCACCCACGCCAGCAAATACGGATACTCCACCATGCTGGGTAGCGATGTTGTTAATCAACTCCATCATGATTACGGTCTTACCAACACCAGCACCGCCGAATAGACCAATCTTACCGCCGCGTCGATAGGGAGTCAGAAGGTCAACAACTTTAATCCCAGTCTCAAACACCGAAGGTTTGGTTTCTAGGTCGGTGAATTTGGGAGCAGAGCGGTGGATGGGTAAACTTGCCTCAGCATTTACTGGGCCCCTGTTATCCACAGGTTCACCAAGGACGTTGAAAATCCGGCCCAAAGTGGCTTTACCAACTGGCACGGTAATGGGAGCGCCTGTATCGCTGACTTCAAAACCGCGCACTAAGCCTTCGGTGGAACTCATCGCAACAGTCCGCACCTGGTTGTCGCCCAGCAGTTGCTGTACTTCAACGGTGATGTTGATTTCCTGCCCAGCTTCGTTGGTGCCTTTGATTTTCAAAGCGTTGTAGATTTGTGGCAATTTCCCGCCGGGAAATTTAACGTCTACAACTGGGCCAATGATTTGGGTAATGTAGCCAATGTTTGTTTTTTCTGCGGTTGTGACCATGCTGCGCCTAATGAGTGAAGCTATATTTCAGATAAGGTCGGAGAAGACATAAAATTAAGCAATGTCACCTTTCAGATTAGCACTGAACGACCCTACTCTACGCCATAAATTGATCCTTAAGACTGGGGCTTGGGGATCAAAATTAAGGTAAGTTTTTGCATGGGGACCGGAGAAGACTCAAAATTAAAACTGGAGCGTCAAGATTGTGCAGACGCGGCAGTGTTAAAAGTGAGTTAGTTAGAAATTTATGCTTTAGCTGGGGCTTTGGGTTGTTATTTGCACTGCTCAGACAGAATCGATACTGAGAACGCTGACAGCTATAAGCCTAGGGTAGAACTTACATTTCCAAATCTTCTGAATATCCTTAATATAAAAAATAGTTACAGAAAAATGTTTTCAGTTTAGCCAAGGCACAATGCTTAGGTTAGGCGTAGGTGCAGCTTCATCCTCATACTTCCACCGGGCAACAGGTTATGAATTTCTCGTCAGCGCGACAATATTTTTACCAAGAGATTCAGCAGGCTGACGAGCATATTGACCTAGCAAAGGCAGCTTTGTATATTGCCCAAGAAGAATATCCCAAGCTAGATCCAGAGGAATATCTCAACGCCCTTGATACAATGGCATGGGAGCTTCAAGAACGCCTACCAGACTCACGATATCCTTTGCGGATAGTTCAAAGTATTAACCAGTATCTCTACGATGATTTAAAGTTTTCTGGTAATAAGATTGACTATTACGACCCGCGTAACAGTTTTTTCAATGATGTAATTGACCGCCGACTAGGAATTCCTATTACCTTAGCGTTAGTTTACCTAGAGGTTGCCAGACGAATTGATTTCCCGATGGTGGGTGTGGGGATGCCAGGGCATTTCTTGATCCGCCCAGATATTCCAGATATAGAAATTTTTGTGGATGCCTTTAATGGCGGTGAAATAATATTTGCTCAAGATTGCGAGGAACGGCTGTCTCAAATTTATCAGCAACCTGTGACGCTACAACCAGAATTTTTAGCCGTGGTCAGTAATCGGCAATTTTTGGCACGGATGCTGACAAATATAAAATTTATTTACCTAAAACAACAAGAGTTAGAAAAAACGCTGGCAGCAATTGAACGAATTTTGTTGCTGTTTCCTAATGTAACTTTAGAATTGCGCGATCGCGGCTTAATCTCCTATCAACTTGGTAACTACCCCCAAGCCGTAGACGATTTACAACATTATTTAGCAAAAGTTCCTGATGCCCAGGATGCATCCGTAATTCGGCGGCTACTTACGGAATTGGGGAGGGATTAGGGAATGGGGAATGGGGAATGGGGAATGGGGAATGGGGAATGGGAAAAGAGGGTAATTATTGAATTCTCCCCCTTGCCCCCTACTCCCTACTCCCTGCCCCAATGCCCAATGCCCAATGCCCAATGCCCAATTACAAATTTTCTGCGACTCGTTTTAGGCGGCGGAGTTGGGCTTGCATATCTTCTTTTGTCCAAGATGCGGCGAAGGTGTTGAAACCCCAACTCACTAAGGGATTAGGGATATCGAACTCAAAACGGTTCAATAGAAGCGTTCCCTTTTCTGTGGGTTGACATTCCCAGCGATCGCGCCCTTGAAAAAATCCCTGAAATTCCCAGACTACCAAACCCGGTTGTCGTTCCACAACTACGCTATTTAACGTAGGTTTCAGTAGAGGAATTTGAATGATAAAACGGCTTTTACTGCCGACATCAGTACTCCAAAATTCACCCACAGGTTCGCAACGGAGGACGGGGTTGAGCCAGCGTTGCATGAGAGCTAAATCGCTAATACAGCGCTCTACCACCGTAGCTGTCGCATTAATTTGAATCGATTGTTCTAAAACTTGAGGCATTCCACATCTTCGATGCTGTTGCTGCAATTAGAGTAACGCAAAATTCGCCATTGCCGGTAGATTAAATCAAATATTTGGTAACACAGTCAAAAATTACTCTTGATATCAATATATGTATGTGTTTACTGGTAAATTGATAGGCAAAACACTTACTCAGTGTTTGCGGCGAATACTTAAGCTTAATTCCCGAAAACCATGAATACAACTTGGCAAGGAATAACTCAGGTGATAGAAGTTGGTTTGCCCATGAGGGTGCAGCAATTTTTGGCACAATCGCCTAGCCTGCAACCGATACAACCAGCAGTGAATCAAGGAATCGCTGATGTAAAAGGTATTGTTCAACAGATAATTCTGTTTACGCCCCGTCTCTTGGGGGCAGTAGCAATTTTGTTAGTAGGTTGGCTAATTGCTGCGATCGCAGCAGCAGTAACGCAAGGAATCCTCAAGCGCACAAACATAGATAATCGCATTGCCGCAGGTATAACGGGTCGTCAAGATGTTCCCCAAGTGGAGAAATTAATCTCTAGCTTAGTCTTTTGGAGCATTATTCTATTGACGGCGGTAGCTGTTTTACAGACGTTGGATCTGGAAGTAGCCTCTCGACCCCTCAATAATTTTCTCAATCAACTTATTGGCTTTTTGCCAAATTTGGTTGGTGCGGGAATCCTTTTGGCAACCGCCTGGTTTTTGGCGACCATTGTGAAGATTATCACTGTGCGCTCATTACAGGCATTTAATCTGGATGAGCGTTTGAATCCAGAACCAGAAGACAGCGCACCCAGTCTAAATCAGTTGTCTCTGAGTGAGACGATTGCTAATGCTCTGTATTGGTTTATATTTTTACTGTTTCTTGCCCCAGTTTTAGATAGTCTTGGACTAAGGCAGGCTTTACAACCAGTACAAGCTCTCATTACAGAAGTTCTGCTAATTCTACCGAACATTTTAGCGGCGATCTTAATTGCTGTAGTTGGCTGGTTCATCGCTAATGTAGTACGGCGGATTGTAACGAACTTATTGGCGACAACTGGTATCGACCATTTAGGTAGTCGCTTAGGATTATCTGCGGCTGCGGGGGTGCAACCTTTATCGAGTATTCTCGGCACAATTGTCTATGTTTTGATTTTGATTCCTGTAGCGATCGCAGCGCTTAATGCCTTGCGAATTGATGCGATATCAGTGCCGGCGATCGCCATGCTGCAACAGGTTCTCAACGCTCTCCCTGCCATCTTTACAGCCGTGGCAATTTTAATTGTTGCCTATTTTGTGGGGCGATTTATCGCGGATTTAGTTACAAGTATCCTCACTAATTTAGGCTTTAACAACATTTTTACTATTTTGGGTCTGACAACACCCACTAGACGCATCGAAATTTCAACTGAACCAACAACTGCCCATATCCCAAACCGCACTCCATCGGAAATTGCAGGTATTGTTGCCTTAGTGGGTATCATGCTGTTTGCAACGGTGGCGGCGGTGAATATCTTGAATATTCCAGCCCTGACAGCATTAGTGTCTGGTATTGTGATTATATTTGGGCGAATTTTGGCGGGATTGGTGATATTTGCCATTGGCTTATTCCTAGCAAATCTAGCTTTTAACATCATTACCAGTTCCGGCGAACGTCAGGCAGAGATTTTGGGACAAGTAGCGCGGATTGCCATTATTGCTTTAGTCTCTGCAATGGCACTGCAACAGATTGGAGTTGCCAGTGATATTGTGAATTTAGCCTTTGGACTTTTACTCGGTGCGATCGCAGTTGCTATTGCCCTAGCCTTTGGTCTTGGAGGGCGCGATATTGCCCGCGAACAAGTTCAAGAATGGCTAAACTCTTTCAAAGGTAGAAACTAAAAGTTGATGAAGGCGCAATTTCATCTGTATATAGCAATCCTAAATCATTCGTGAGAATTTGAAATTGTTGCTACCCTTCTTAGTCCCCCCAAGACATCGGGGGGACGGCATTAGCTGGGGGGAAAATTTTTTACAACTTTGGCAAGCAATCGCAAAATCTGCTTTAGAACCAGCACATGAAGCAACATTTCATGCTAGAAACTACGGTTTTAGACCAGGATGTTCGGCAAATGATGCCCAGAAAATTCTGTTTAATATTACGACAGAGATTTAACTTACTGGAGCGAACGCAATAGTAAGTTAATAGATGGCAAAGTAATTGGGAATTCATTCCCAGGTGTAACCTGGGAATGAGTAGTAAACTTTTAACTCCTAACTTTTATTTCCCAAACCCTTTACCGCGAGAGGTTGAAGGTAGACAAATACAGTTTTCGAGTTGACTAATTAAAGCCTCACGATCCAAATTTTGACCAATCAGCACTAGTTGGTTTTTCAATTGACCTTGCCATTCATCATCATCCAAGGTGAAGCGTTTACCGCAAAGGTGGAAAATATGACGCTTCGGACTTTCATCAAACCACATAATCCCCTTGGCTCGGAAGATATTTGAGGGGAGCTGGTTATCTAAGAAATACTGAAACTTCCTAATAGAAAAAGGCTTGTCACTTTGGAAAGAGATGGAAGTAAAACCATCATTTTCTAAATGGTCAGAATGATGATCGTGGTGATCGTGGTCATGGTCGTGATGATCGTGACCGCATGTTGAGTGTTCATGATCGTCATGATGATCGTGATGTTCATGATGATCGTGATGATCGTGTTCACCCACCACTGTGTCAAAATATTTATCCGACTCAAACAGACCAACACTCAAAATTAAAGGAAGTGGCACTTGCGATCGCGTAGCGCGAATAATTCTTGCTCCTTCCTTAACTTCGTTAATTTTTTTTTCTAACTCATTCAAAGTGGCTTCATCAACCAAATCAGCCTTGTTCAGCACAATGACATCGCCGTATGCAATCTGACTGTATGCGGCTTCAGAGTTAAATAAATCTAGGCTGTAATTCGCCGCGTCTACCACGGTAATAATCGAATCTAAGCGGGTTAAATCTCGTAATTCTGTGCCCAGAAATGTTAAAGCTACTGGTAGCGGATCTGCCAATCCAGTTGTTTCCACTACTAGATAATCTAGATTTTCTTGGCGTTCTAAAACTTTGTAAACTGCATCCACTAAATCATTATTAATAGTGCAGCAAATACAACCATTATTTAGTTCCACCATGTTCTCACCAGTGGAAACAATTAGCTCGTTGTCGATGCCAATTTCACCAAATTCATTCACAAGAACAGCGGTTTTTAAACCCTGTTGGTTGTTGAGGATATGATTGAGTAAAGTCGTCTTCCCACTACCGAGGAAACCCGTAATAATTGTTACTGGCATTCCTTGTTTGGGCGTATCCATTGCCGAAGATTCGGGTGTAACTGCTGATTGCATAGCGCTGTTATCAAATAGTCAAAAAATAGTAATGTAGCGCAGATAGTCCAGAAAACACTAGCATAGGGATGCTGGACTGTCATCCCAGCTGCTTTACCCTATTATTACGTATCTCCTTATTTCAGCATTACTCTGTTATGACCCTAACACTCTACAATACCCTCACCCGTCGTCAAGAACCGTTTGAAACAGTCGAACCAGGCAAGGTTAAGATGTATTACTGCGGCGTGACGGTGTACGACTACTGCCATTTGGGTCATGCTAGAGCTTGCATTGTTTGGGATGTAATCCGCCGATACCTCCAGTTTATCGGTTATGAAGTCCGATATATCCAAAATTTTACTGATATTGATGACAAGATTCTCAATCGAGCCCGTGTTGAAAATTCATCAATGGAAGCTGTGGCCGATCGCTTTATCAAAGCATATTTTGAGGATATGGCGCGGTTAGGAATCAAGGAAGCCGATGAATATCCCCGTGCTACCCACACGATGAATGGCATTCAACGGTTAATTCATGAGTTGGAAAATAAGGGTTTTGCTTACCCCTCTGACGGCGATGTGTATTATGCAGTCCGGCAGTTTGCTGAGTATGGCAAGCTTTCTGGACGCAAGTTAGAAGATATGCAAGCGGGGAAAAGCGATCGCGTCAACATAGAAGATCCAGAATATCAGAAAAAGAAAGACCCCTTCGATTTTGCCTTGTGGAAAGCAGCAAAACCCGGAGAACCCGCTTGGGAATCGCCTTGGGGCGCAGGCCGTCCGGGATGGCATATAGAATGCTCGGCAATGGTGCGCGATCGCCTGGGTGATACGATAGATATTCATACTGGTGGTGCTGACTTAATTTTTCCCCACCATGAAAATGAAATTGCCCAATCTGAGGCTGTGACAGGAAAACCCTTAGCGCGTTACTGGTTACATAACGGCATGGTGAAGGTAGATGGTGAAAAAATGTCCAAATCTTTGGGCAACTTTATCACTATAAGAGAATTGCTAGCTCGAGGAGTTGACCCGATGGCAGTGCGCTTATTCGTACTGACCGCTCAATATCGCACACCCATAGATTTTACCGACGAAGCGATCGCCGCAGCAACCAACGGTTGGCACACCATTAAAGAAGGTTTACTCTTTGGCTACCAATACGGCAAAAAACTAGGCTGGGATTTAGGGACTGGGGACTGGGGACTAGGGACTGAGGAAGAGTTTTCCCAATCCCCAATCCCCAATCCCCAATACCCAGTACCCAATCCCTATATTGAACGCTTCCAAGAAATTGTGAATAACGACTTTAATTTTCCTGGAGGATTAACAGTACTCTTTGAATTAGCTAAAGAACTGCGCCGTGAGGGGCATATTCTTGTGCATGAAGGGAAAACCGAAACATCTCCAGATAAGTTAAAGCATCAATGGCAAACTCTTGTCACATTGGCTAGAGTTTTGGGTTTAGAAGCCGAGATAGAAGCAGAACCTGACAAAAATAATGGTTTAAGCGATGCGGAAATTGAAGCGAAAATTCAGCAAAGGCAAGAAGCGCGTAAAGCCAAAAATTTTGCCGAAAGCGATCGCATTCGTGACGAACTCCAAGCAGAAGGTATTACGCTAATTGATAGCCGTGATGGCACGCGCTGGCACCGGAATTAAGGAGTAGAGAGTAGGGAGTAGGGGGGAAGTTCCCCATTCCCCATTCCCAATTCCCAATTCCCAATTCCCAATTCCCCATTCCCAATTCCCAATTCCTTAAATTATGTGGTCTGAACTTAAAAAAGCGATCGCTAGTTTCGACATTCCTGCTGATTGGATCGGTATAAGAGCTGTAAAGGAGACTTCTACAAGCCGTTCAGTCCGTGACGGCTTACCCCAGGCAAATGGCAAATCCTTCACGATTGGAGCCATGCTGGAAGTTTTGGTCAATGGCTGTCTGGGTTATGCAGCAACTAACTCTCTGGGACTGTCTTCACTACAAGCTGCTGCCCAAACAGCCTATAAACAGGCAGTAGCAGCCAGTGAATGGTGGATACATCCCTTTCGTGAAAGTGAGCGCCCTAAAGTCGTTGGTGAATATAAATCTCCATTCCTTGAACCTTTTGATGCTTTGAGTCCGGGAGAAATCAACGATTTACTGGTTCGTATTTGCCAAACGCTGAAAGTTGACGACAAGATTGTGCAAACCATAGCCGGTGCTAGCACCATTGAGAGAGAGTCTTGGTTTGTTAGCAGCAATGGCTCAGAAGTTTATCAAAAAATTCTATCTATAGCGACTCATTACGGAGCCACCGCCCAAGATGGCTCAATTGTACAACAGCGCAGCAACAACGGCTCCCAAGCAAACTGTTACCAAGGCGGACTCGAACTATTAAAACAAGAAAACTTATGGCATCGGGTACGGCAAATTGGCGAACAAGCAGTAGAACTCTTGACAGCAGAAGAATGCCCAACCACCCGTACCAATTTAGTTTTAGCTCCAGATCAAATGATGCTGCAAATCCATGAAAGTGTCGGGCATCCCCTAGAAATTGACCGAATTTTGGGAGATGAGCGTAACTATGCTGGGGGCAGCTTCGTTAATAAAAGTGATTTTGGCAACCTAGTATATGGTTCGCCACTGATGAATATTACCTTTGATCCCACCGTGGCTGGTGAATTTGCTAGCTATGGCTTTGATGATACTGGTGCTGTAGCAACGCGGGAATATTTGGTCAAAGAAGGAGTACTTCAACGGGGTTTGGGCAGTCTAGAGAGTCAAGCCAGAGCAGGTGTATCAGGAGTAGCCTGTGCGCGTGCTTCTTCATGGAATCGACCAGCGATTGATCGCATGGGTAACTTGAATTTAGAGCCTCTAAACGCTAGCTTTGAAGACATTATTAGCGGCATAGAACACGGCGTTTACATGGAATCTAACCGATCTTGGTCAATTGACGATCGCCGTTACAAATTCCAATTTGGTTGTGAGTACGCTAAATTAATTGAAAATGGTAAACTCACTAAAACCCTCCGCAATCCCAACTATCGCGCCACAACACCAGAATTTTGGCATAGCTTAATCCAAGTAGGAAATGCTGAAAACTGGCAAATGTATGGTACTCCTTATTGTGGTAAAGGAGAACCAAATCAGGCCATTTGGGTAGGACATGGTTCCCCTGTTTGTGTATTTGCTAATGTCGAAGTTTTTGGTGGAGGAAGTTGAAAAGTTAAGAGTTAGGAGTGAATAGTTGGTACTTAAGTAGTTAGGCATAATTAAATATAAAATAAAATTCTAGTTCGTAGTGAGCGATTTATCGCTCAGAACAATTATGATAAGGACTAAAGTCCTTACTACAATCTTTAATTTATTTACGCCTAGCTATTTAGGAGTTTTGAGTTCAAAAACTATTCAAATCTTAACTCCTAACTTTCCCCTTGCTTATTCCCTACTAATATTTAATATCCATGAAAATTGAGGAATTATCTGCGTTAGAAGTCAGCTTTAATCAACTGATTGAAACTCTGCTTATAAAAAAAGCAGAAAATGAACAATTCACTGTCAAACTCAGTAGTGAAAGGAGTCAATTCACTCGTTTTAATCATGCGAAAGTGCGACAAACTGGTTGTGTCGCTGATGGGTGGATTGAACTGACTCTGATGGCAGATCAACGCAGTAGTGTTAGGCAGTTTCCCTTTACTGGAAATTGGGAGCTAGACTGGCAATTAGCATATTCTGCTTTGCAGGAACTACGCGACGAACTGATTCTATTACCCATAGATCCATATCTAGTTTTACCATCAGGAACTAATACCAGTCGTGAAATACATTCTGGAAATTTATTGGTAGAAGAAGCAGTAGTATCAAGTGTATTAGAACAAGTTAACGAATTAGATTTTACTGGTATATATGCTGGAGGAATAGTAATTAAAGGTTATGGTGATTCTAGTGGTCAAAAACACTGGTTTGCTACTGATTCTTTTACCTTAGATTATTCTCTATTTTCCGCTTCTGGGCAAGCAGTTAAGGGCACATTTGCAGGAAGTGATTGGAATAAATCTGCTTATATAGCCAAAATTAGCGAAGCTAAAAAACAACTCGAATTGCTTGCTCGTCCATGTAAAGAACTGCCACGAGGACAATACAAAACTTATTTTGCACCTGCTGCTGTTGCAGATTTATTAGTAATGCTTTCTTGGGGAGCTATCAGCGAGGCTGATATTCAACAAGGAAATAGTGCTTTAGCCGCTTTATCGCGTCAAGAAAAACAACTTTCGCCAGCATTTAGTTTGAAAGAAAACTTTCAGCGCGGATTAGTACCCCGATTTAATGAATTGGGAGAAATGGCAGCACCGGAGTTACCTGTAATAGAAAAAGGACTTTTGGTAAACACTCTGGTTAATTCTCGCACTGCTAAGGAATATCAAAAAACTGCCAATGGTGCTAATGGTTCCGAAACTCTCCGTGCGCCAGAAATCAGTTCAGGAAATTTAGTATTTGAGCAGATTCTTCCGATATTGGATACAGGATTGTATCTATCAAATTTGCATTACTTAAATTGGAGTGATCGCCAAACTGGTAGAATCACAGGTATGACCCGTTATGCTTGTTTTTGGGTGGAAAACGGAGAAATTATTGCTCCCATTGAAAACCTACGTTTTGATGAAAGTCTCTATCGCTTCTGGGGAGAAAACCTAGTAGATTTGACCGATTTTCAAGAATTTATTCCCGAAGTAGGCACTTATGATAGTCGCCAACTAGGAGGTAGTTTAGTTCCCGGTATGCTGGTAGAAGATTTTACTTACACCCTGTAATCAGGTATTAATTGCATTTTTGATCAATTTGCAACACCCAGATCCCCAATTTATCAAAGAAGTAGGGGATCTGGTTGAACAAGAATATTTTAGGATTATTATATTAGTAATAAAATTCTACCAATGCTAGAATCATCTATTTCTGTAAACTGCATTAATTAGAATATCTTTAATAGCAAAATAAATAATTAATAGCAAAGATAAAAATTGCTCAATCTGAAGAATTGGATCTAAGCGCCAACCTTGAAAAAACAAAATCATCCCGCACATTAACATTATAATTGGTGTAAATATCACTTGAATAACGTAAAGGGCTAAAGCCCAACTTGTAAGCCTAGTGCCACGTTGGGCTAGCCAAGCTACTGTTAAAATAAAGTAAACAATTGCCAAAAGAAAATAAATAATTCCAATTAAGCCAGCTAGATTTAATCCAAAATTAACTTGAGCGAGAGTAAGCATTTATTAAAAATCCTGCTTAATTACAAACCGAAATTTTAAATCTATTACTCGGTAGGTTATCCAAACAAATATCTCTTAGTAAAAATAGTTGGGTTAAGCAATAGCGAAACCCAACTTAGAATTTTTCATCATCTCTTATTAGAGCCTTTATCTTTTTTTGCTAGGAGGTGAATTACGCTGCGTGAGGTTATCAATTTGCAATTGTTGTCGTCCATTGGTGACAATTCGCAACATATCTTTGAGATCCTGTTCGATATTGCCCAAAATGCCATCAGCATATTGATCGGCACCATCTTCAATATCTTGAGCCTGAGCGATCGCAGTTTGTCTCATAAGCTCTAACTCTTGCTGACAAGCATACCGCTTGCGCTCAATCTCGGTGAGGGTTTCTTGCATTATTCCCTCACACTCTTGTTGCACTTGTCGCCGCAGTTGTTCAGCTTCTTGTTCAGCCTGGTGAATAATATCGCTTTCAGCTAAAATTTGCGCTCTTTTTGCTTGTGCGGCCTCAACAACCTGCTGTCCATACTCTTCCGCTTCTAGCAGAATTTCATCCTTTTGCTCAAGGATGGCTGCTGCTTCTTGAAAAAGCGATGGTAAAGAAAGCCGGATGTAATCAAGCTGTTCCAGCAGCTTTTCTTCATCAATGAGAGTGCGTCCCGTCAGAGGAATCCTGAGACTAGAGAGAACTATTTCCTCTAGGCGGTTGAGTTCCTGCTGAATATCTATGCTTCCCTCTCCACCGACATATTCTTCAGGGGGGGGATTGCTTCCGTTGAGATTGGGTTCAACATTGGAGAGTTGTGATTGTAGCATTGGTATATATCTAGGGCAATGTGTGGGGGAACGAGATGATCGATAGAGCCGCCAAACCTTGCAATCTCTCTTACCACACTACTACTTAAAAAACTATACTCATTTGAGGTTGCTAGAAAAACTGTTTCTATTTGGGTAGAAAGAGTTTTATTGGTGTGAGCCATTTGCAGTTCCACTTCAAAATCTGACACAGCCCGTAAACCCCGAAGCAAAACTTGTGCGTGTCGCATTTGGGCATAGTTTACGGTAAGACCATCAAAACTGTCTACTTCTACATTAGGTAGATGTTGTGTAGAAAGACGGATCTGCTCTAACCGTTGCTGCACGCTAAAAAGTGGCGTTTTGTTTGGGTTCCGCAGTACAGCGACAATTACCCGCTCAAACAGGCGACTACCGCGCTGAATGAGGTCAAGGTGTCCCAGGGTGATGGGGTCGAAGCTACCAGGATAAATAGCAATCACAATTTTAGATATATCAAAGTTGTTTAGGTGATTATATCGAAACTCTTTTGTGTAACTTATTCAAATCTACCATCTTGCGCTCTGAGCAAGAATGGTAAACTCAATTGTTTTTGTGACACAAGTTATGCTCAACTAGGCGTTAGGAATTAGACTCCTAAATATGGATGCTGGATTTTAAGTGTAGTTTCAGTATTCGAGATGTAAAAAACTCCGTACTTAACAAAGTGCGCGGGTAGTTAACAAACTTTTCTAGGTAATTTCTCATGGCACTGGATTTTTCCACCTTGCCCTTGGCGTTTCAATTTACTTCTCCAGGACCTATTCTGGTGAAATTAGGGCCACTAAGTATCCGATGGTATGGCTTATTGATTGCCACAGCAGTTTTAATTGGCGTAATCCTTTCTCAAGAATTGGCAAAGCGCCGTAATGTTAATCCTGAGTTGCTAGGCGATTTGTTTTTTTGGTTGTTGATTGGGGCAATTCCCGGCGCACGGCTATATTATGTTTTCTTTGAATGGTCAAAATATGCCCCAACTCCAGGAAAAATATTTGCTATCTGGGAAGGAGGTATTGCCATTCATGGAGCAATTATTGGTGGCGTTTTGGCTGCGTTAATCTTTGCCAAAATCAAGCAGGTTTCTTTCTGGCAGCTGGCAGATTTAGTAGCACCTTCGCTGATTTTAGGACAGGCGATCGGACGTTGGGGCAATTTCTTTAATTCTGAAGCTTTTGGCGATCCTACTGATTTACCCTGGAAGCTGTATATTCCACCAGACCATCGTCCTTTAGAATATGCTAGTTTCGATTACTTCCATCCCACCTTTTTGTATGAATCTCTGTGGGATTTAATGGTGTTTACGCTACTCATAACGTTGTTTTTCCGGTCTTTATCCGGTAAGCCACGTTTAAAGGTAGGCACTCTGTTTTTAGTTTACTGGCCAGCCTACAGCTTAGGACGCTTGTGGATTGAAGGTTTCCGTACTGATAGCTTGATGCTGGGGCCATTACGAATGGCACAAGTAGTCAGCAGTCTAGGAATTTTATTTGGATTAGTTGGATTAGCTTGGCTTTACTTACTCAAACGCCCTTTACCCGATGTAGTGCCTACTCCCAAGGGGAATGGAGAGATGAGGGGATGAGGGAGCAGGGGAGGCAGAGGGGGCAGGGGAAGCAGAGGAAGAAAGAATAATAACTAATGCCCAATGCCCAATTCCCGATATCCAAAAATAAAAAATGCCCCAGAATATTTTCTAGGGCTTAACCAGGGTGCATCTACCATTACTCTCTACTAAGGAAAGAGGGTGAATCCGGAAAGATACTGAGATAAATATCAAAAAAGTTTTTTGAGGGATTGCCGTGGGTTCTTTTAAAAGTGAATATACAGAAAACCTGAGTTATAAAAAAACACTATATGCTATAGAACCATCTGTTTATATTGTCGGAGCAGGCCCTGGAGATCCTGATTTATTGACGGTGAAGGCGCAGAAACTACTGGCTGTTGCTGATGTGATTTTATTTGCTGATTCTCTAATACCCGAACAGATTTTAGAACTTTGCCGAAAAGATGCGGAGATAATTAGAACTGCGAATCAGACTTTAGAAGAGATTTTGCCGATTATGATCGATAGGGTGCGATCGCAGCAAAAATCTTTAGTCCGTCTCCATTCTGGTGATCCTAGTCTCTACAGCGCCATCCACGAGCAAATGCACCTCCTCGCAGAGGCAAATATTCCTTTTGAAGTCATACCTGGTATTAGCGCTTTTCAAGCCGCTGCTGCCAAACTCAAAGTAGAACTAACTGTGCCCGGTTTAGTCCAGACCATCATTTTGACCCGTATTAGTGGACGTACACAAGTCCCAGCCAATGAGGAATTAGCTACTCTCGCAGCACATCAGGCTAGCCTCTGCCTATATCTGAGTGCGCGTCACGTCGAAAATGCCCAAGCCAAACTACTCGAACATTATCCAGCCGAAACCCCCATTGCAATCTGCTTTCGTATCGGATGGCCGGACGAAAAAATTAAGGTTGTCCCCCTGAATGAAATGGCGGAATGTACTCATAAAGAAGAATTAATTCGTACTACGCTTTATATAATCAGTCCAGCCCTCTCAACAGCAAAAGGGCGATCGCGTTTATATCATCCCGAACATAATCACCTGTTTCGCTCATCTCATAACTAAATGTTGGGAATTGGGAATTGGGAATTGGGCATTGGGCATTGGGAATTGGAAAAACTGCCCCTTGTTTCTCTTGTTCCCCTTATCTGGTCACGGTTCGGTAAACTTAACAGTGTGAATAAAATCCAAAATCCCAATTCAGTACTATGCCATTAATTAAAGTGCAAACTTCTGCATCTGCTCCTCAAAAAGCTGAAATTGAGTCAATGCTTTTAAATCTATCTGCCAAGTTAGCGAAACATTTGGGAAAACCAGAATCTTATGTAATGACTGCTTTTGAGCCAGAAATCCCTATGACTTTTGCAGGAAATACAGAACCGGTTTGCTACATTGAAATTAAGAGCATTGGCGCGATGAAGCCAGATCAAACCGCAGCGATGAGTCAAGACTTTTGCCAGCAGATTAACCAAACTCTAGGTGTGCCGAAAAATCGGATTTACATCGAGTTTGCAGACGCTAAAGGTGCAATGTGGGGCTGGAACGGCACAACCTTTGGTTAATTCCCTGTTTTCTTTGGTCAAGACTAACTCGATCTAGCAGGTGTAGGATAGAGATCCTACATCAACTCTTGATTTTTTTATGTCTGCTACGCCTCTTGTATCTCAGGTTGAC
The DNA here is from genome assembly GCF_014698055.1 of Nostoc sp. FACHB-133. NCBI lineage: Bacteria > Bacillati > Cyanobacteriota > Cyanophyceae > Nostocales > Nostocaceae > Nostoc > Nostoc sp. FACHB-133. The sequence continues at coordinate 27,651 of NZ_JACJSH010000021.1, read as the reverse complement.
TCACACAACCCAGAAAAATCAGAATTAATCCCTCCCCTTCTCGGTGCTTCTCTGGCGGAGTTAAGCACTTGGGTGCAGCAACAAGGACAACCTGCTTACAGAGGAAAGCAACTGCATGAATGGATCTACGATAAGGGAGTGCGATCGCTAGCTGATATTTCTGTCTTCTCTAAGCAATGGCGTGCCGAAGTAGCCGAAGTCCCCATTGGGCGCTCAACTTTACACTACCGCTCTGTGGCTCCTGATGGCACAGTCAAATATCTTTTACGATTAACAGACGGCCAAATTATTGAAACTGTTGGTATCCCCACCTTTGCAGAAAGGGGAGAAGGCCCAAAAGCCCGTCTGACTGTTTGCGTCTCTACTCAGGTGGGTTGCCCAATGGCGTGTGATTTCTGCGCTACTGGTAAGGGAGGCTACAAGCGCAATCTAGCACGGCATGAAATTATCGATCAGGTGTTAACTGTGCAAGAAGATTTTCAGCAACGGGTTAGCAATGTCGTGTTCATGGGATTGGGTGAACCCTTGTTGAATACTGAGAATGTGCTAGCTGCTTTGAAATCTCTAAATCAAGATATTGGTATCGGACAGCGATCGCTTACAGTATCGACAGTTGGGATTCGCGGTCGCATCCGTGAGTTCGCGCAAAATAATTTGCAAATCACTCTCGCGGTTAGTCTACACGCACCCAACCAATCCCTGCGAGAAAAACTCATCCCCAGCGCCCGCGCCTATCCTCTAGAAGATTTGCTGGCTGAATGTCGAGAATATGTAGAAATCACTGGACGGCGCGTTACCTTTGAATATGTTCTTCTTGCTGGTGTCAACGATTTACCAGAACACGCATTAGAACTTTCAAAATGTATGCGAGGATTTCAATGTCATGTGAATTTGATTCCTTACAACCCTATCCAAGAAGTAGACTATAAACGCCCCAACCGCGATCGCATTGAAGCATTTGTCAACGTCCTTAAGCAACAAAATACTGCTGTTAGTGTGCGTTATTCTCGTGGTTTAGAAGCCGATGCTGCTTGCGGACAATTGAGAGCAAGTAAAAATTAAACTTGTTGCAGTCAATTCTATGGATGAATATGAAACCGCAGATAAACACAGATATATCTAAGATGTTATCTCTGTTTATCTATGGTGTAAAATCGCTTGAAATCTTTTTTTAGAGAAGTTTTCAAATATTTAGACTACGACGGGCGATAGAGAACAGGAAATTGTGTAGTTCAATTACTTGAAAAGCTTCGTAACTATAACTGTACCAGGTAGATAGATTACGGAAATCCGACAACCCATGTAAAAAATTTGAATGTATAATTTAATTAGTGATGAATATCTGAAAAGCGAGAGTTTTATGCAAAATCAACATAATGCACTAGATATAACCTTGATTTAGCAAGTTATTCTCAATGCATTGATATTTAGAAAACGTTATGGACTGAAGAATATTGAGTACGTTGGCGTAGTCAGATGTAAGTATCGCACAAACCCATAACGGTAAATAAAACATTAGCTTTAGTGAACTATTCCAAGCCCCTGTATTTATCTTGTATAGGGTAATTGTGTTGAAATTTTAAGGATTTAGCGATCGCTAAATCCAACCTATAACAATGAGGAAATAACTATATGTTAAATCACTTGTCGCTATTTAAAGCATGGCTACTATTGATTGTGCTTGCAAAAGCTTTATCGATTAGTTTTCCTGCTAATGCCCAAATAATTCAGACGAATCCCCAGATGCAAGATTCATTGCAAGAAAGAATCAGACAACAACAAGAAGAGCAAAATCAGCAAACACAAGAACGAATGAAGGAAACATGGCTATGGCTAAACCTTCAACAACCACAACTACTACAACAGCAACAGACAATACAACAGCAAGAATTTACACGACAACGGCAAGAAATGCTCCGCCAGCAACAGTTTAGACTACAACAAGACCAACTGAGAATACAACAGCAAGAATTTTCTCGACAGCAACAACTGAGAATACAAGATCAACAACTCAGACAAGATCAACAAATTAGACAACAGCAAGAATTTAGATTACAAGAACAGATCCGACAGCAACAACTTAGACAACAGAATAAGAACTTGTAAAGTCTTCAGAATTTATCATAAGTGACTTTATTATTAAAAATTAGAGAAAACATTCTCCAATTTTTAATTTTTATTATCTAGCGTTGTGCATAAATTCCTGGTGCATAAGCCTCAATGACTTTGCCAGTACGAGTACAACTAATCATCAAGTAGTCACAACTAGAGCATTGTGTTCGAGTTAATTGACTATCAGAAATATAATAACGTTCTGCTTGGCAGCCACAATTTGGGCAGTAAATCTTTTGTACTGTCTGCATTTTAAAACCCCTGGTTGTAATTTATTTTTTATTTGAGAAGACTGCCAGTTAAAGTAGCAATAATTTTGGTTTGACCCAAGTTAACAAACGACCTTAATATTGGCTGATTATTTTAAACAAAATTTCAGGTTTGAAAAATTCTCGATATCTTTGTATATTATCCTAGAATTTAAGTGATCTTACCCTCCTACTTTAGATACATAAATTATTTTTTAATTAAATCCCACTTAGTGATTTACTGATCCCTATGACGAATACCTTGAGAGATCCCTATTTATAGTGATTTCAGACTTATACAAAAAAAGCCGTTCTTGTATTCAAAAATTAAAACCAATAATTTACTGTATCTTTAGTCACAAAAATTCTATCTTAAGATTTAGTTAATATTTGATAGCAATATTTATGAGGTTAAATTCTAGTGAAATAATTTAATCAAAATTAGCATACTTATCAGATACCGTAAATTTACGGTATTTACACATCTTGAATTATTGCAGACAACCTTAATTGAATCCTCTGTGAGAGTGGAACCAATACAGTTCGGTTAAGGGAAGAGAAGCGATAAATCGCCGTCTTTACAATAATCAGTCCTTTGTAGAGACGGCGATTTATCGCGTCTTTGCGATTTTATTGTCTAAGCACTCAATTATTTACTACAAAATTTTTTACCTATAAATTGAAATTTGACAGGCTATTAGTCTCCTCAAGCAGGATGAAAATAATCGTAAATTTCTTGAGCTAAACGCGGCCCAATTCCTGGAACCTCGGCGAGTTGTGGGGTTGTTGCTTGGCGAATATAATCAACTGAGCGAAAATGCCCTAGTAGCTGCTTTTGTCGATGATGTCCTAAGCCAGGAATTTCATCTAAACGCGATCGCTTCAATTTATCACTGCGTTGCTGACGATGGAAACTCACTGCAAACCGATGCGCTTCATCTCGTAACCGTCGCAACAATTGCACCCCCGGTTGTTCTGCATCAGTTACCAAAGGTTTAGATTCTCCCGGTAAAAAAATCTCTTCTCGCTGCTTTGCTAAACTCACAACTCGCAAGTCTTCTAATAAATTCATCTCTTGCAAAACGGCAATAACTGAAGATAACTGACCTTTACCACCATCAATCATGATTAAATCAGGCCAATCTGGATTACCCAAACGTGACAACTGTGGATCTTCCGCATACTTACGGAAGCGTCGCCCAATAACTTCAGCAAGACTAGCAAAATCATCTGAATGTCCCGCCGTCACAGTGGGATTTTTAATTTTGTAGTGGCGATAATGCTGTTTAGCGGGTAAACCGTCGATAAACACAACTTGGGAAGCTACAGCATTTGACCCTTGAATGTGGGAAATGTCATAACCTTCGATGCGATGGGGTACATCTGGTAAATCGAGAATGGTAGCTAAATCTTGCATTGCTTGGTGATTGCGATCGCCAAATTTCTGCATTCTTTGCAATTCATACTGAGCATTTCGCTCTACCATCTCAATTAATTCTGCCTTAGTTTGTCGCAAAGGAGTCAAAATCGTGACTTTTTTTCCTTTGCGTTGAGTTAAGACATCCGCCAATATGTCGCTATCTGGTAAATCATGCTGTACCAGAATTTCTAAGGGTATTTCCACCGAGTCAGCAGTTTGGTAATGTTCCTCTAAAGCTCGTTGTAAAATAGCTCCTGGTTCTGCATGAGCATCAGCCACAAAAGCCAAACGCCCTACCAATTGACCAGCGCGAATCTGGAATAGTTGAATGCAAGCGTGTTCTTCGTTAGCTGCCAGTGCGATCGCATCCCGTGAAACTGTATCATCTGGTAAGGATACCTTTTGGTCAGCAGTCAGCGACTTTAACCCAGAAATTTGATCGCGAATCCGTGCTGCTGACTCAAAGTTCAAGTCTTCAGCTGCTGTATTCATCTGTTGAGTCAAAATATCAATCAATTCCTGAGTTCGCCCTTGGAAGACCATCGCGATCTTTTGCACAATTTTGCGATATTCTTCTGGTGAAGTCAGCTTTTGGCACACACCCGGACAACGCCCTAAATCATAATTTAAGCACGGACGGTCTTTGAAAAGTGGTTGAGGTCGTTGTCGCTGTGGAAAGATGCGCTTGCAGATACGGACAATCTCTCGTAATAAACCAGCATCAGTATAAGGCCCGTAAAATTTATCTTTTTCTTTGCCGAATTGACGTTTACGGGTAATAAAAATTCGCGGATAATCTTCTGACCAAGTAATGCAGAGATAAGGATATTTTTTATCATCTTTGAGCAGCACGTTAAAGTATGGCTGGTGCTGCTTAATCAAGTTGGCTTCTAGCGCTAAAGCTTCGGCTTCAGTATCAGTGACGATGAATTCAATTTCTGTCACCAACTTAACCATCGTGGCGATGCGTTCAGTCTTGTTGTAGCCATCGCGGAAATAGGAACGAACACGCGATCGCAATTTACGTGACTTACCTATATATATAATGCGATCGCTGTTGTCCCGCATGAAATAAACCCCCGGTTCCGGTGGAATTTCGGCTAGACGATTTTCCAGTCGTTCCGGCTCTTTAACCAGTGGTAGTATTTGAGTAGATATTGTCACAACCAAAATTAGGTAATCTTTCTCTATTTTAAGAAAAATTCTTTTTTCGTGCCGATTTCATAGAGTAATTATCAATTAAATATAAAGTAAAGATATTTTTAGTCTATAGATACTTCTGCGGCTACCTACGAGTTATCCAATGGAGTACCCCCAGGTTGGTTTACGAGCTAGTGTAAATCCTGCCACCAACAAGACCTGGGGTAAAATCCCCTTGGAAATCAAGGTAAGTAATTTCCATCACAGTTTACTAGATGCCTTGCTGCACATATCACAATTTTGGAGCAGACAAGAGTTTATGTAGCTATTACCTTAGTTGCCATCTGTTACTGCCAGAATCAAAACTTGGCTTTTTGAATCTATAATTAATATTTGAATAGAGATAAAATTTTATTATTCAAAACTTTATTTTGTTGAGTTATTAACTTTATATATTCTTAGTTAAAATTAATGAAAATTCAAATATCTGCTTATATAAATGCAGCGAGATTAATTAACAATAAACAGCAATTTTGATTATTAATTCAACTTATAACATTAAGCGATTTAACGGATTTAGGAAGTTATATTTACGAATATGATTATAAATATAGCTATGATAATAATTAAGGTAAAAGTTAAATTATGAACCTACAAGACTTTGAAGCTCAGTACCGTGAAGCTATGGCTGAAACGCTCAATGAGCTGCAAACCGCAGTTTTGCTGTTAGCACAAGTACAAAATAAAATTTTCACAATTGGCACTTCTGTACAACATATTAGTCAGCAAGTTGAAGAGTTCATTGAAGAGCAAAAAGCCGAATAAAGGTATGCCAATTAAAAAACTCTATCTATGGCAACAAGTCAACTCTTTTTCAATTGTAAGTATAAGATCCTTGAGTTTTAGAGGTTTGACAAAATATCGTCGTGCGCCTAAACTCATAGCTAATTCTTGATCTGCTTTAAAAGCAAAAGCGGAAACCACAATGATAGGTATTTTTGACAAATCAGGTTTTTGCTGGACTTGTTTTAAGAGCGAATAACCGTCAATATCTGGTAGCTTTAAATCTAATAACATTAAATCTGGTTTAAATTTATCTATAGTAGAGAAAAAAGTAGAGCCTTCAGATAAGCTTTGGACATCGTACCCACAGTAACTTAGATAGTCACTCAGTAACAACCTATTAAGATAATGGTCTTCAACTAGCAAAATTCGTCTAACTTTGCGTGAGCGCAATGGCTGATCTATATTGAAGAATTGTGCTGTCATTGCTACCTATTATCTGATTATCTTAAGTAAAAACCAACAATTATTACCATAAACTAAAACGGTAGTACATTTAAACTGTAAAATTAATAGAAAATTGACTTATGTAATGTAGTCAAAGATATTAATAAATCAAATTTAACTGTACTCCAATACTTAATAATAGTACGATTCAATACAATATTAATCAATTATTAAGCTTTTCTTTACGAGCTTTTTACAATTTATAGTATTAAATAAAAGACTGATTTTAAAAAGTCAAGTTACTAATTCTTATGAGTAAAATTACTTAAGTAATACTAGGATCAATAATAGGCTACTTGCCATTCATAGAAAAGTTTTTATGTGGATTTGAGGGTAAAATAATACAACTGTACGAAATTGCTGTTATAAATACGTTGGTAAGGGCATAAATATATAGGCTCTTATAAACGATTTATTTTTTGTAAATTTTATTAAAAATATATAACTCAATATAGTTCAGTTAGTGCCAAAAACCTTAATTTGTGTAGGTTGGGGAGCCACTGCACCCTTGCGGTTTCCCGACTTGTACCCCTACGGAGAAGCAAGCTAAGCTCTTAGCGTTCCCGCAGGGTAGCAAGTGGTGTTTGAGGAACGAAACCCAACATTTTCATAGCTTTGTTGGGTTGCGCTTTGCTTCACCCAACCTACAATTTTTCTTAACCCAAGCGTATTGATATATAACTTAGAAAATCAAATTATCTTATCGCTGGAAAAAAGTATTCATAAAAAAAGGAGCTGTTAGCTCCCTTTTTTATTTGTAATTTTGAACTTGCAATCTTCTTAAATAGATGCTTTTTTCAATTTGCGTTGTGTAGCAAAGACACCAGCTACACCCAACAGACCCAGCATGACTGATGGTTCTGGGACTGCTGCGGGAGGTACACCTTGGATGGTGACTTCATAATTACCACTGTGAGACTTGCCATCAGCACCCGGCCCCGAATTGTTGCTTAGTCCGCTTTCTGTAGCAGAAAAGCTGTAAAGTAAATTAGTCTTGCCGTTGTAGGTAACTTTAACAACTTCACTAGCTTGAAATCCATTTTTGAGAAGATTACCCAAGCTTCCTAACAGAGGCGCATAGTAATCTTTTAAATTGTAGTGACCTGCTAACCCAATTTTAATATCGCCAGTGGTGTCATTTTGATTAACGTAAGAGATATTAGGATCGCTAGAGCGTTGGAAACCATTGATGCCTAAAAATGCAGTAAAAGCTTGACTACGAGGGATAAAACTTGCTCCTAGACCAGCTGCATCATAAAATTGGTTGAACCAAGTATTTGCAAAGTTATTTGCCCCATAGCTTGTACTCAATCCTGACCCAGTACTAAACCAATCTGTTGCTGTCAGGCTGCTTAAGGTAATACTTTGGCCACCAATTTGCCCCGTTAAGGTAGTGTTTTTGTTGAAATCAAAACCTGCCGCCTCACTACTAGCTCGTAACTCTACGTTTCCAGTGGGGTTTGCAGCATTGCCATCTAGGACTTTTTGGACGTTTATCGGGGTATTTGACACCAGTACCGTGCTGTTACCTGACACATCATATACTAAGTAATCACTTGCTGCTGTGCCTGCAATAGTAGCGCCGGTGAGGGTTCCAGCTTGTGCTGGTACGGTAGCGATCGCGCTCACACCAATAGCCATTGAAGCGCCAATTACAAGTTTCTGAAAAGTCATTTTCATTGTTTTCAAGTCTCTGTCAGTTTGGAAATTAAGTTTTAAACTATTGCCGTTTATAGGCTTGGGCTGTCTTGACTACAGGCTTTTGGCAATACGGCAGCTTGAAAACGCCACCTGCATTGTTAGCCATCTTTGGTAGCTGAACGTACAAACCCACTTTAAGAGACGGGAAGACCTGATTGGGTAAAGTTACTTCGGATTATCAATAAAAATATGAAGAATATTTCTAGATTTTTATACGTTTAATTACTTAGGTTTCTAAATATTGCTAATATTAAAAATTACAGACAAAATATTTGAAATTCAGTAGCATACGGTTATTCATAGGGCAATAGGGTTCAGATAAGCTTTTTCTCTGCCCCTGCCTCAACGGATAAATTTCTTAACTGAACCGTGATTTATAGAGGCGCACGGCTGTGCGCCTTTGCTGCATCTTGTATTCATAGACTTTGCCGCAAAAAATCTTTGGCGTTCAGCTTGAGAACAAATTTAATAAAGGAACTGGGCAATTCTTTCCACAGCAGTTTCTAATAAAGGTGGCTCATGTACTAAGGCAAAACGGACATACCCTTCCCCAGATTTGCCAAAGCCAGCACCAGGCGAAGCAGCTACACCAGTTTGTTTAACTAACTGGGTACAAAATTCTATGGAGTTTTGACTCCAAGCTGAGGGTAATTTTGCCCAGATGTACATTGTGGCTTTGGGAGTAGGAACATTCCAGCCAATGGAGTGTAAAGCAGTGATGAAGGCATCACGGCGTTGCTGGAAGATAGCGACAGCAGATTTTACCCCAGCTTGAGGGCCAGTTAGGGCTGCGATCGCACCATTTAAAATTCCCCGATACTGATTAAAATCAACGGCAGCTTTTACTTGACGTAAGGCGTTAATTAACTCGGCATTACCAATGGCGTAGCCAATGCGGAAGCCGCCCATATTGTAGGACTTGGAAAGGGTGAAAAATTCAATCGAGACGCTTTTCTCTGGATCGGCTTGCAGAATTGAAGGGACTAAGGATTTTGGATTGGGAGAAGAATCTGCCCATTCCCCAGTTTCCTGAAATACTAAATCTACGTAGGGGAAATCGTGAACCAAGGCAAGATTGTGTTGTTGACAGAAGGCGACAGCTTCTTGGAAGAAAGATAAAGGAGCGATCGCTGAGGTGGGATTGTGAGGATAACTTAATACCATCATCCGAGACTGGGCCAAAACTGGGGCGGGAATATCCGCAAACACTGGTAAAAAAGCGTTTTCTGCCCGTAATGGCATCGGGTAGATTTGACCACTGGCTAGGTGGACTCCCCCGGCATGAGAGGGATAACCTGGATCGAGCAACAGGGCAAAATCTCCTGGATTGAGCAATGCTAGAGGTAAATGGGCTGTACCCTCTTGAGAACCAATCAGAGGTAATACTTCAGTTTGGGGATCTACTTTGATGCCAAATTTTTGTTCATACCAGTTGGCTGCGGCTTCACGAAACCCAAGAGTACCGTTAAACAACAAATAGCCGTGGGTACTGCGATCGTGGAGAGATTGGGCGATCGCCTCAATGACGTGCGCCTCGACTGGTAAATCAGAAGACCCCAACGACAAATCAATTACTTCTTGTCCAGTCGCCAAAGCGATTGCCTTGGCTCTGTCCATATCAGCAAATACATTAGATTGCAGGGGTTGTAAACGCTTTGCAAATTGCATATTAGTCATTAGTCATTTGTCATTGGTCATTAGTCATTAGTTATGGACTATGAACTATTGACTAATTACTATTTAAGTGCGTATCTAAGAGTTCGAGTAACTTATCTTTACCGATGACTCCCTCAGTCGAAATTAAAACTTCCTGTCCCTGAAATAGTCTCAGAGCCGGAACACCCTCCACTTGGTACTGCTTAACAGTGAGTGGGTTGGGGTCAATTTCCATTTTCACGACTTTGAGGCGATCACTATATTTGCTAGCAGCTGAGTTAATCATGGGCGACATCAATTGACAAGGCCCACACCAGGAAGCCCAAAAGTAAACTAATACAGGCTGTTCAGCTTTTAACACTTCTGTTTCAAACTCAGCATCAGTTATGGTGATTACAGCCTTACTCATTGCAGTCTCCATCCGGTGGCGATCAAAGTTGGCACACACAATACTTTATCCCAAAGTAGTCAATAGTCCATAATCAATAATTCATAGTTATTTTGACTGTTAACTATTGACTAATGATATAAAATCCCACAACCAACAGGCGTGGGACTAGCTCAAATAAGTTTTCTGGCAATTTTATAGTTGATCCAATTGCTTGCGTAGGGAATCCAACTCGGCATCAACCACTTCATTAGACTTAGCAGGAGTGGTTTCTTGTTGGGGTGGAAGTTGTGCTTGAGTTACTGGAGTAGCGGGTGGTAGCATTTGCGCTTTCAAAGCTGCCAATTCATCATCAACATCGCTACTACCTTCCAACCGGGCAAATTGGGTTTCTAAATCTGCACCTGCTAACTCTCCTTGTGCCTGGGCCCGGGCTTCTTGCATCAAGACTTTTTCTTCCATCCGCTCAAAGGCAGACATTGCACTGCTGGTATTCATCCCACGCACCATGCCTTGGAGCTGCTCTTGGGCTTTGGCAGTGGTTATCCGAGCTTTGAGCATTTCTTTCTTGGTTTTAGCTTCAGAAATTTTGCTTTCCAGCTGGATTAAGTTGCGCTTGAGGGTTTCAACTTGAGTGCTTTGGGTATCTAAACTAGCTTTGAGGGCGGCGCTGGTGTCAGTATAAGTTTTTTTGCGCTCTAGAGCTTGTCGTGCTAAATTCTCATCACCTTTTTGCAGTGCTAGTTGGGCATTGCGTTGCCACTTATTGATTTCATTTTGGGCATCATTGTACTGTTTCTCACTGCGTTTTTGGGCGGCGATCGCTTGGGCTACTCCCTGACGCAGCTGCACCAAGTCTTCCTGCATTTCCAGGATGGCTTGTTCTAGCATTTTTTCGGGGTCTTCGGCTTTGTTAACCAGGTCGTTGAGGTTAGAACTAACTACTCGCTTAATGCGATCGAATAATCCCATAACTTTGTTTTTCCTTGTTTGGTTTACGCTTTTTGCTGGACAGTTAGCTTTTTTACTTTTTAATAGCTACCTATTTCAATGTAATCTTTCCGGTTGGAATCAGTACGTTATAACAACTCTTAATTCTTAAGATATCTCCAAACTGGGGTAATTAGCCGAACTTCAAGAGTCTTGAGTTTTAGGTAACTGCTGTTGAGGAGGCTGTACCGTGTTCTGCTTCTCCTCGGTAAGCAGATTGTTGTGCTGTGTGTTTTCTGCCTGATTTAAAACCTGCACCTTCATCGCGGCTAATTCAGTATCCACATTATTAGTAGATTCCAAGGAAGTAAATTGTGTTTCCAAGTCGTCGCTACCGAGTTGAGCGATCGCTTCTGAATGAGCTTCTATTTGTAAAACTTTTTCTTCCATACGCTCAAAGGCGCTCAGACTACTAGTAGTAGAAACTCCCCCAAGCATTTCCTGGAGGCGAGAAGAGGCTTCAGCAGAACGAGCGCGAGCAATATACATATCTTTTTTTGTTTTCGCCTCGGAAATTTTTAACTCTAGCGATCGCATATCCTTTTTTAGCCTAGCGACTATATCGTTTTGCTGCTCTATCTGAGAAAAGAGGGCTGTACTGGTTTCTTTATAAGCTTGGCGCTTAGTCAAAGCTTCACGTGCTAGAGGTTCATTGCCTTGTTGTAATGCCAATTGGGCGCGGCGATACCATTCTTCTGTTTGAGAGTTGGCAGCCGCCGCCTGTCGTTGGGTGCGTTTTTGGGTAGCGATCGCTTGTGCTACACCCGAACGCAACTGCACCAGATTTTCCTGCATCTCTAGGACAGTTTGCTCTAAAATCTTTTCTGGATCTTCTGCACCACCGATCAAACTATTGAGATTAGCGCGAATCACCCGCAGAATACGCTTGATTAATTCCATGTCGGCTCTCCATTCACGAAACTCAATGCTGAGTAATGAGTGCTGAGTATAAAAATTTTGTAGTAGAGTAGTTATGGAGTGCTGAATACTCAGTAAAAGTATTGAGTATAAAATTTTTTGTCGTAGTGTTGTAAACAAGTCAGATTTTGTCTCTACTACTCAGCACGGGCTAAACTTAGCTATCCGCTAACAGCACTCATAAGTCAGGACTGTTATCTCATGGTATCGTAGATTTTTGCAACTTATGGTTGCTGAACTCGTGCCTGAATTCCCTTTGTCTGTAATAATTGCATCTGTTTTTGTACTTGCTCTTTAGTCTTAAAAGCACCGAGATAAATCAATTCTTTGTTGGGTGATAAATAAGCATCAGGAATTACTTGCCGTGCTGAAGCATAAGCTGCACCTTTATTATCTATCACGACATGGTAGAACCCATCTGTTCCTGGTTTGATTTCTGCATTAGGCTTTGGTGAGGCTGCGATTGGCTGGGGCGAGGTTTTTGCCGTTGAAATGGGAGGTAAATTTAGGGGAGGTAAGGATTGTACAGTTGGTACTGGCGCTAAAGCGATCGGATTTGTCGGTTTTAGGGCTGTATTGGGGCTAGACAATGGTGCTTGAGGATTTACACGGTTTTGAGGAACGCCTGGATTAGGCACTACTGCGGCGGTTGGTTGGACTTTAGGTTGTAAACCAACGAGATCGTTAGGATCTCTCACATCAGGAAACTCTTGGGCCGCAAGATTGGGATACATAGATGATGTGCTTGGTGGCTGGATTTGAGGTTGGACATTACTCCCAACTTCTTCAGTATTTCCTGGTGCGGGAGACGAGTTTCCGTTAAACAACTTACCTAAATTCCATTGAGGCAAGCCTTTGGGATTGAATACTACATAACCCAAGGTAAGACTTGCTAACAATAGCAGCAACATCGAGCCGATACCTAAAGGTGATAGTAGACTGTCACTAGAATTGCTTGGTTTTTGGCTTTCTGGTTGTTCTTCTGTCAGACTTCGCAGTAGTGCTTCACTAGATTCTAAGTAGTCATCTGGATGTTTAGGGCTGTTATCTGTCTGCAAAAGATTTTCGCTCTTAATATCTTTAACAATTACTGGCACGATGCTGCTACTAAAATTGGGCGGTGGCGGTGGAAGTTGAGTTTGTGTTTTAGCAGAATCTGGGGTAGAGGGCACATTGAGATTATTTGCTTCTTCGGTATTTGCCGTAACTGGCGCTCGTTTCACCTCATGATTCATAACTACAGAAGATGCTGGTGGTACGTCAATTTCCGTAGCTGGCGCTGGGGTTCCCTGATGATTCACAGGTACAGCAGGCGGCACATTAGTTTTAATTTCCGTTACTGATGACTGAGTTGTTCCCAATGTTGTAGGAATGGCAGTCAAAGACTGGGTTTGACTGCTCATGTAACTTGCAACACGGCGCTGGTTCGATGACACTAAACCATTTCGCGTGCGTCGGTATCGAGCTAACTCTTGATCTAGCGGTACTTCTAAACTTGCTAGTGCTGCTGTTAGCGCTGGTTTCAACCCAGGCGTTTTAGACGATTGAGTACCGGAATCGTTTAGGGGGTTTTGAGTCATTGCCTGTGTGCCTCAAACGTAGATTTCTGGAATAACTATAGATATATTTCTGACAATATTAGCGAAAATTATTTAAATAGATTGGGGATTGGGGAAGAGGTGACAGGTGACAGGTGATAGTGAATAATCTGCATGTAACCTGTAACCTGTACCCTATCCTATTCCCTTCTTCACTCCCCACTTTGAATGATGTCGTTGAAATCAATTAATGATATTTTAGGCGTTCTGGAAAAGCAGTCTAAATGGCAGGAGCAACCATTTCAACAGTTGCTCAAGTGTTGGGCAACTGTTGTTGGGCCAGTGGTTGCCGCCAATACTCGACCATTGTTGATTCAACGCGATGTTTTGTCGGTAGCAACTTCTAGTGCTGCTTGGGCGCAAAACCTGACTTTTGGTCGCACGTCTCTGCTTTTAAAGTTGAATAAAACACTGCCAACGCCTTTGGTTGATATTCGCTTCTCTACTGCTAGCTGGCAGAATCCATCTGTGGAGAGAAAACAGCAACAAACGGTTTTGCCCCACGAGCATCCCAGTTACATTGGTGATGAGATTAGCCGCCCTGATGTTACACCCACCAAGGATGTAAATGCTGCTTTTGGGCATTGGACGAAGATTATGCGATCGCGATCGCATGGCTTACCCCTTTGTCCTCAATGTGAATCTCCCACCCCACCCGGCGAACTCCAGCGCTGGGCAGTCTGTTCTGTCTGTGCTGCTAAAAAGTTTTAAAGTAAGTCAGTCTTGGCCTAAATTGAACGCAAAATATTTTAGCGATTATTCCTTGGGCAGAATTTATCTCAAAGTAATTTGCTGCTGCCATCTAGATAAGTTCGTTCTAATTCTTGAGAAAAAAGATGTTTTACAGCTAAAATATACCAAACGTGGTACTAAAACCAGACTATTTATCTGAAATTATATGTCTTAAGGCATCCTTAAGGAGGAAGTTAAAAGGCTAAATAAATCAAAAGCTTTAGTTTTACTCTTGATCCCTAATAAGTTTTAGCCAAAATCAATAGGTAATCACTCTCCAGATTATTTAAAAATATAACAAGATTATAAAAATATCCTAAAGTTTATTTTTTCGTCGGGATCGCTGAAAGCTATAGAAAATAATGGTTTTTTGGCTTTTATCCGTCTTTATATATAGAAGCAAAATATAAAGATGAAATTCAGCCGAAAACGGCACTAAAGATGAATCCGAATGAAACCTATTAAATTTTTAGCATCTGCCTGTAAATATTGCCGTCATTACCAGCCAGAAGGTCGCCGTGGTGGAACGTGCCAGCAGTTGGGAGCGCCAGTCCAAGCAACTTGGAAGGCTTGCTCCTTGGCGCTCCCACCTTTTGCACCTTCTTGGGAAACCTTGGAAGATGCTTGGACTTTGCCAGATGCAAGGCCAGTTTTAGCTTGTTCTCATTCCCCGGCTTCAGATTTAGATCATGCTGCTCCTGCTCCTGTAGAAGAAATAACTGCCTCTATATATTCTGAAGAGGCCAAGACTGAAGCAGTGTTTATTTAGTTATCCATTATTACTGAACCAATTTTGTAGTTTGCTTAAGATAAGATTTGTTTTTAAGATATTTAGTGCCATAAACGTTGACATTTGCAAAAATCGCACCTCAATAAAGGGTGCGATTTTTGCAATTTTAAGGTAGCCAAGGAAAAGAGCGAAAATCTGGTGGACGCTTTTCGAGAAAAGCTTGTTTGCCTTCAGACCCTTCTTCTGTCATGTAATAGAGTAGAGTAGCGTTGCCAGCGAGTTCTTGTAAACCAGCTTGTCCGTCACAATCAGCATTGAAGGCAGCTTTGAGACACCGAATTGCGATCGGACTTTTTTCTAAAATCTCCTGCGCCCATTGAATACCTTCCGCTTCTAGTTGTTCGACTGGGACGACGCAATTAATTAAACCCATTTCTAGAGCTTGTTGTGCATTATACTGGCGGCAAAGAAACCAAATTTCTCTAGCTTTTTTTTGTCCCACAATGCGGGCGAGATAGCTGGCTCCAAAACCACCGTCGAAACTGCCAACTTTTGGGCCTGTCTGCCCGAAAATGGCGTTATCGGCAGCAATGGTAAGGTCACAAATTAAGTGTAGAACGTGTCCGCCACCGATCGCATATCCAGCGACTAAAGCAATCACTACTTTCGGCATGGAACGAATCAGGCGTTGTAAGTCCAGCACATTTAAGCGAGGGATACCAGTATCGTCTACATAACCCGCATGTCCACGCACGCTTTGATCGCCACCAGAACAGAAGGCATATTTGCCATCAGTATGTGGGCCATAGCCAGTAAATAGGACAACACCAATGGTAGTATCTTCACGAGCATTACAGAAAGCGTCGTACAGTTCAAAGACTGTTTCAGGACGGAAAGCATTGCGTTTATGGGGACGGTTGATAGTGATTTTTGCAATACCATCAGTTTTTTGATATAGGATATCTTCGTAGGTTTTGGCAGTTTGCCAGTTAATTTGCATTGGTATGAAGTGCGCTGTTGTGCTTGAGAATTTTATCGCGGACGTAGGGACATGCGATACCTGCGGTGGGCTACGCCTAGGCTAAATTGTTGTCTCAAGCTTTTACAATCTTGTAATTGTCTGGGTGTTGAGGAATAAAAATGCGACGTGACACCATCTTCTATAAATTATTTAAGCAATTTCCTGGTTTGCTGTTTGAATTAGTAGATGAACCACCCCCAGAAGCGGAGAACTACCAGTTTGAATCAGTTGAGGTGAAAGAAACCGCGTTTCGAATTGATGGAGTATTTTTACCTCCCGCGAATGCAGTTTCCAAAACCGTCTTTTTTGCAGAAGTCCAGTTTCAGAAGGACGAAGACTTATATCACCGCTTCTTTAGTGAGTTGTTTTTGTTTCTCTACCGCCACTCTATCCGTTACGATGACTGGTTTGGAGTCATAATTTTTGGTTCTCGTAGCCTGGAACCTTCTTCCTCTTCGATTCACCGTGCTTTGTTGGAAAGTGGTCAAGTCAGGCGGGTTTATCTGGATGAGTTGGGAGATTTACGACAACAACCTTTGGGATTGGGTTTGATGTTGCTGACAAATGTTACTTCTGAAACCGAAGCAGTGGAAGGGGCGCGGTTTTTGCTACAACAAGCACGGCAACAATCGGAGCAAGCGATAATTGATTTAGTGACGACGATTATTGTCTATAAATTTTCTAATCTTAGTCGAGAGGAGATTGCAGCGATGTTGGGACTGAATTTGGAAGAACCACGGGCTATTAGGGAAGCAAAGGAAGAAGGAGAAAGAAAGGTCGTTTTACGACAGTTAAACCGACTTGTGGGTACAATTCCTGATACGCTTCTGTCTCAGATTCAAGGGTTATCGGTGGAACAGTTGGAAGCTTTAAGTGATGCTTTGTTGGATTTCTCTACTCTTGCTGATTTGGAAGGATGGTTACAACGTCAACTAAGCAGGTAAGTTTCATAAGCAGGTAAGTTTCACACAAATAAGAAGGGCGATCGCACTCCGTAAAATAATTATGGCTACAAATAAAGTTTCCCGAAGTGAAGAAGCATTTGCAGACACGCGGGTATATCAGAAGCAGTGGAAGCAAAAGTGCGATCGCTCATTCTCTGACTGTTAAAACGACTATTTGGTGAAATCGCTGAGGAACGTTGGAAGCCTTAGCTTTTTTGCTGTTGGAATTGAGATTGCGATCGCTGACTTGGAAGGGTGGTTACAAAGTCAATCAATAGATTGCTGAGTTAACTTTCTCGCTTTTTTAATATCTTGAACGTGTGATTGTCTACACTGATTGCTCAGTTAGGGTTCGATTGGGGAGATCAGATGTAACTTCAAAATGTTTAGTACACTGTGGCGGAAGTTTCCCTACCTTTAACAAGAGGCTTAAGCCCCTTGTCTGGTTAATTGAGATGGTGGCTGGATTTCTGCCGTGCTGTACTAGCTATTTTGCCTCAACCTTAATGACGAACATCTTTAAGCTTAGCTATTTTATTATCCACTACAACTACATACACTCCTCTAGTAAGTGGATTTTGCACCATCCAGTTGTCTTGCACTATAAACAATTCATAACCGTTAATTTTTACATATTCAGTAGCTTCTTCAACTGTCTTTCCAATCAGAATTATTTCATTTATCATGATTTTTTTATTATTGTCATGTACAAACTTTGAGTTATTATCTTAACTTCCAATATAGTTAAATTCTAATATTCGCGGCAAACTTACGTAAATTATCCTGTCGCCACTTGGCATCTGCTTTACGATTTGTCTGCAACTCCAAAACTCTAATTCCTGTAGTTGGGAGCGGGTTTAATTTTTGCTGCAACTTCTGCCAAGAAGTAATCAATTCATGCTGCACATTATAAGTAGCGCACAACTGAGCAAAATCAATATCCTGGGGAGTGCCAAAAAATTCTTCAAATGGTGGATCAAACTTGGCAATAGGTAACATTTCAAAAATGCCACCGCCATTGTTATTGATTAATATAATCGTCAAATGTCCGACAAACTTATTGCGTATTAAAAAACCATTGGTGTCATGCAACAAAGCTAAATCTCCCGTTAACATGACACTACTTTGCTGGCGATGGGCAATTCCTAAAGCTGTGGATAATGTGCCATCGATGCCATTTGCACCCCGGTTAAAGTGCGATCGCACTCCTAAATTATTCGGTTTCCAGAAATATTCTACATCCCGTACAGGCATACTGTTGCCAATGAATAGAGGCGTTCCAGGCGGTAAAATCTGAGAAATTAACCAAGCTGCTTTACTCTCAATTATTTCATCTATCTTCCCCATCGTCTCATCAACAGCTAACCTAACCTTAGTTTCCGCATCACACCATTGCTGCAAATAGTCTGAGGAGAAAGATAAATTTCTCTCTTCTACCTTGATTTCTTCTACAGATATCCGTAAATGCGTCGTCCTTCCATGCAAAGGATCGAGGTTTTGGTCACTGTTGTCAATTACCCAGCGTCGGGGTTGCGTTGCATCTATCCAAGCACGCAGTTCTTTACTCGTAGGCATTTCACCCACCTGAATCACCATTTCGGGCGCTAGCTGCTTTGCTAGTTGCTGATTTCGCAAAATCAAGTCATAAGTGGAAATCAAATAAGGGTTGAGTTCGGCATAATTTCTGACTGGGGAAAGTCCCTCAGCTAACACAGGCCATTTGAGAGTTTGGGAAAGTTGTGCGATCGCTCTACAATACTCTTCTGGTTGTGACGGTTGGGCAACACCTGCAATAATGATACCGCGATCGCATTCTTTCCATAGTTGGGGAATGGGGAATGAGGAATGGGGAATGGGAGATGAGTTTGCTATTCCTACAAAGAAGTCTTCTGATTCAAACAGTGATTGCAAATAACTCAAGTCGGTTCCATCAGGAACAGGCGCTAAAGGATCGCGAAAGGGAATATTCAAATGTACTGGCCCCTTTGTAGGAGTTTGCGCTCTTTCCCAGCTATGAATTACTGTTTGTCGCAGATAAGCTAGCATTCCCAGATCGGCGGAGGGTAAGGCTAACTCTGTTTGCCAATTTGGGTAGTTTCCATATAATCTCAACTGGTCTACGGTTTGCCCAGAGTGACAATCTCGCAATTCTGGCGGTCTATCGGTAGTTAGTATCAATAGTGGTACGCGACTATATGAAGCTTCAATGACTGCTGAATAAAAATTTGCTCCTGCTGTACCAGAGGTACAAACTAGTACTACAGGGCGATCGGTTGCTTGAGCTTGTCCCAAGGCGAAAAAGGCGGCTGAACGTTCATCGAGAATGGAAATCGCTTCAATCTCAGGTGCTTGTTGAGCAAAGGCTATTGCTAAGGGTGTGGAGCGTGAGCCAGGACAAATGATGGCACAAGTCAATCCCAACCGCTTTAGGGTCTCTGTTAAAATGTAAGCCCAAAGTTGATTAACATTCCTAAAGGCGATCGGCATTAAATCAAACATAGCTATAAAACAATCTGAAATTTTAGATTTTGTTTAGGGAAATTTAATTTAAAATCCATCTGGGAAAGTTTGGTGAAAAGAAGTCTAAGGGAGGGAAGCCGATCCTCGACACTTTCTTGTTCCACTTTCTACAAAATGCCCAATTTGCTCTCAAACTTTTATGGACTGCATTCATTTAACGGGAATTCGCTGCTATGGCTACACTGGGTATTTACCAGAAGAACAAGTGCTAGGACAATGGTTTGAGGTGGATGTGAGGTTATGGTTGGATATCTCCACAGCGGCCAAGACTGACGCGATCGAAGACACTTTAGATTATCGCAGCGTCATTAGCTTGATACAACATCTGGTCAAAACGTCTAAGTTTGCTTTGGTGGAGAAATTGGTAGCAACGATCGCAGATTCTATTCTCCAAGAGTGCGATCGTGTAACACAAGTCCAAGTAATTCTGAGCAAACCTGCTGCACCTATTCCAGATTTTGGTGGCAAAATTAGCATTGAACTTACTAAAAGTAAGTCCAATCTCTAAAGCACAAAACGTGTTTTTTTTGTCAATATCTATAAACTAGCAAAAACAGGGGGTTTTTATGGAGCGCGGAAGTATCTCACAAAGAGAATCTTTCCTGCCATTGCCCCCAGCACTTGCTCGTTATCAAAAAACACTAAAAAATCATGTTATTTGCTGATGAGCATTTAACATGCATATTTTCAGTTAAAACAATTTGTGATTTAGTATTAACTAAAACCAATAAATAATTTTAATTTATACTCTTGAATTCACAATTCAAAATTTCATACCAATTCTTTGTGAAACTGCACAGAAGCTAGATTACTTGGTAAAACTAGGCGCAAAATCTCCTTGTTTTGGAACAACTTTAGAGAATTGGTAATCAGACAGTTTCAGACGATAATTTGCATCCCGACTGAGACAAACACTATTTGTAGACAAAGTTTTATTAAACTCTTTAATTCCAGATAACGATTAATTTTTAGTAGTATTATAATCAATGGATATTATCATATTACATACAAGATACTATATTAATTTTTTCAAATTATTTGAAAGTGGTAGACTGTGATTTTATGAACTTTTATTCTTGATTAATTTTGACATAAATACTATACTTAATATTTGTTTTATTTAAGACGATGATTGCTTGTATATTGTTGAAAATAAATTTTTGATTACTGCTAATTATATGGTAATTTACATTCTTATGCTACTGACATGATATTAGCCGCATACATTAATCACAATTAGCTTTGACAAACACAGAAATTATTGGAGGTTAATAATACGAGCTATTTGCTCATTAGTTAAGTATTTATATCAAGCAATACTACAGAGTCGTAAAAGATTGTTTATGATAAAATAATGACTTTTCAATTGAGTTGACACTGACAACAAAAATTTGAACCCTAGCAAACAGGTTGTTTTACCATGTTCGCCCGCAAAATCCTAGTTGTTGAGGATGAAAAAATCATAGCCTCAAATATTAGAAACAGTTTACAAAAATTAGGTTATTCCGTATCAGAAACTACTAAGTCTGGTGAAGAAGCAATAAAAAAGGTAGCCGAAACTCATCCACATTTAGTATTAATTGATATCTGCCTAGCTGGTGAAATTGACGGTGTGAACGTAGCAGACATCATCCAAAATCACTTTCATGTGCCTGTAGTATATTTAACAGAGTATTCAGAATATAAAACATTATATGAAAACCAGCTAAGTGAGCCTTTTAGTTACATAGTCAAACCATTTATTGAAAGTGATTTACATTTTGCGATTGAAATGGCTCTATACAAACATCAAAGCAAAAAAATATTATACGAAGAAAAACAAAGGCTGGCAGCAATTATTAATAGTATGAGCAGTGCAGTGATTGTGACTTATGCTGATGGTTGTATTCAAATGATGAATCCCATAGCAGAAATAATCACGGGCTGGAAGGAAAGTGAAGCGTTCGGTAAAGATTTAGTAGAAGTAGTTAACTTAGTTGACAAAGATGTAGGAGAAAAAATTGAAAATTTAGCCGCAGATGTAATCAAAACAGGTGAAATTTTGGATTTTCCAGAAAACTGTATACTGATTACCAAAGATGGTAGAGAGATAGCGATTGGGGATAAAGTTGCACCCATCCGTGATCGCAATGGTAATATCACTGGTGCAGTTTTAGTGTTTCAAGATATCACCAAACGCAAGCAGACAGAGGCACAATTGATCCGTAATGCGTTTTATGATGGGCTGACAGCATTACCAAATCGTGTTTTATTTCTAGACAGGCTCAGACAAACAATTGAGCGCAGCAAACGCAGAAGCGATTATTATTTTGCAGTTTTATTTTTGGATTTAGATGGCTTCAAAGAGATTAACGATCGCTTTGGACATGGAATAGGGGATGATTTTTTAGTAGCGATCGCTAGACGTTTAGAGTCGTGCTTACGTGGTGGTGATACTGTAGCCCGATTTGGTGGTGATGAGTTTACAGTTCTTTTAGAGGATATTAAAGACATTACCGATGCTACCAATGTTGCCAAACGGATTCAAGAATCGTTGCGATCGCCACTGCATCTGAATGGATATGAATTATCTACTACAGCTAGTATTGGTATTGCTTGGAATTTTAGTAGTTATGAGGAACCTGCAACTCTGCTACGGGATGCTGATATTGCGATGTACCGAGCTAAACGGCAGGGAAAAGCGACTTATGCCATATTTAGTTAATCTAAGTAAGTAGGTCTGCGAAATTAAAACTAACTGGCTAAGGCTGTCCTTTGTCATGGTCATTAGTAAGGGTTTAAGCCTATTTACGTTTCTCAATATATTTAGTTTTTTTCACGCCAACTTACTTAAGTGGGCTTAAATAGTTTTCGTTGGGATAAGGCAATAGGTATAAGGGTTTTAGCCTAGTTCCTTTTTATTTACATACTTTGATTTTGATTGTATTGTGCTAGCTTACTTAGTCCTTTATGCTGCCATTAAAATCAAAATCCTTTGATTTTTTTCACAACTATTCTGAATGTCATGGAAAAAACCGAAAAACAGAAAATGCTCGCAGGCGAGTTATATCTGGCGGAAGATCCAGAATTGGCTGCTGAAAATAAACGAGCTAGTCGTCTGTTGCGAAGGTACAATTCTACAACTGAAGAACAGCAAGATCAACGGCAGCAAATTTTGCAAGAGTTATTTGGAAAGATAGGTGACAAAGTATCAATTGTGCCGCCCTTTCACTGTGATTATGGTAGTAATATTTTTGTCGGCGACAAATTTTATATGAACTATGGCTGTGTAATTTTAGACTGTAATCCAGTTCACATTGGTGAAAATGTCCTATGCGCTCCTTATGTACAAATTTATACAGCTTATCATCCTACAGAGCCAGAAATTCGCCTTTCTGGTAGAGAATTAGCTGCCCCAATAAACATTGGTAATAATGTCTGGATTGGTGGCAGTGCAATTATTTGTCCAGGTGTCACTATTGGTGATAACACAACCATTGGTGCTGGCAGTGTAGTTGTCAAAGATATACCTGAGAATGTTGTCGCTGCTGGTAATCCCTGCCGCGTCATTCGATATTTATCCTAGAGTTTAAAACTTGTATCCTCTGGCAATCCAATAGAGCCAGTCTGCGATCGCTTCTTGAGTTTCGCTGTCAGCATCAATGGCTGCTATTTCAGATAACTTTGCAGAATATACATCATCATCCTTACCACCAATGTAAGCTACTTCTACAAGCATATCTTTTAAGCACTCATCATCTGGGGCCATTCCCAGCACTTCCACTGGTTTCTCCTCGGTAGAGCCTGATTTGCGTCCCTTCTTAGTCCATTTAGCCATAAAGGGAAAATTCAGAGTCTCTTCGAGGTAGTAGTACCAACCCATAGCTCGGTCTTCTTTGTCTTCAGCATCTACAATGATCTCTGTTTTAATGCGATGCTCTCGGTTTTCGTCGGCTTCAACATTAGGCATAAGATACCGCTTTACGTGTATAACATTTTGATAATATTACCAAAGTCTTGGCTAAGAATAATTTTTCTAAAAGATAGTTAAGTATATAGGGCTTACGCATAATAGATCCCCTAACCCCTTTTTAAACAGCGCTTTGAGAGTTTCTCCCATTTTCAGAGGAGTTAGGGTGGATCGAGATTTTAGTTCTCAGTGCGTAATTATTAGTATATCGAGGTTATACAAAAAACCGCTTGTTATTGACAAACGGTTTTCTAGTTATTGCACTTAAAGTGGAACTTATTTGTTTCGCCAAGATGCCAAGTTCTTTAGTGGCAGTAAAGCGCGAAATTTTTAGAGATTAAACAAGTCTCAAATCAGGATAATTTGCCAGTACATCATCAGATGTGAGCGTATCATTTTCAGCTTGTGGAGTCCAAAGTACTTCAATTGCCAGAAGTTTTTCGCTAGGGATACTACCAATTTGGCGCAAAGCTTGACGCAAATCATCAGCACTGTTAATTGCTGTGGGGATATCAAACTTGCCTAGTGTTGCCGCCAGCAAGGTGACGATAATGTATTCTCCAGGGCCTTCAGTAAATAGGCGGGTGGGGTTGTCTAGTTCACCAGCCTGGGGTAAAGCTTCTTTGGCAAGGGCTGCTTTTAGCTGGTTGTTGACGTTAGAAAGAGTTTCTTCGCTAAACTTGCTGCGTTCTGCCAGTGACAGCCGATTAAACTGACTTTCAGCTGAATTTAAACTGGCTTGTTGAGTGCCACCACCTGCATATACAAAGTATTCGGGATGGCGGAGTAAAGCTAGGCTGGCTTCTTGCAGAATTTCTGCTCTTCCCTCTGGGGTGTTAGTATCAGCAGTTTCAGCAATATGGTTGAGTTCATTTTGCAATTCACGCGCTTGAGCTAACAAACCAACTTGCAAACGAGTTACAGAAACAGGAGAGTTACTACTGTAATCTGCTTCTGGTGTTTCACCGCCAGAGACACGGCGGAAAGTTTGCAATAAGAAATTAGCGATCGCAAAGAAAATTAAGATGCTAAATAGACCACCAAATCCTCCCCCAATACCCCAGAAAGGAAGTAGGAAGGGAAAGCCAAAACCACCACCAAAACCACCGCCAGGATAGTATCTGCCCCCGCCGGGAGGTGCATAAGTGCGCGGTGTATAGGTGCGGCTGGAAGGCGCTCTAAAGGAGCCACCACCGATTCGACCCCCACTGCGGGCCGCTAATGCTCCATCGGCGTGGCTAAGAACCAAAGTTAACACCAGTCCTAGCGCTAAGAAGGTTTTTAACAGTGGTTTGCTGATTTGTTGTAGTTTTTTACGCATAATACACAATCGCTTGGAAAACAGAATTTTTATGATTTATCTCCATGCTGGTAGGAGTTTTGCGGTTATGTCACTAACGCCAGTCCGTAACAAGCAAGCTTTGTAGCAATTCACTTTTAAACGCTACATATTCAATCTACCGCGTCTTATCTGGCATAGGCAGCGATCGCAGGGGGGATTTCTCGACTGGGGAACCGTACCTTAAGATATGTTCATCATCACAGAAATTTGTGATGTCTACGACGGGCTACGCCTACGGGCAATTTTGGCTACGTCTTAGACTGGGCACTTCCAGGCTACAGTCTTGGATTATACAGATGTTTCTCCTTTCTCATGATTATTTTGACTAATTTTTTAATACTTCACCCTACTTGTTCTGTCAGAATCCAAAAGGATATCTCTCTATTTCAAGTAATATAAAGGACGGATATAGACCTGATTCTTACGTATGCATAGTAGTGTTAAAAATGGACGTGATGCTTATCAACAGCACTAAGCAGACACAGATAGTTATGAAATACTTATCTAAAATTTTGGCATTTTGGCACACCAGTCTAGACTATTCAAGATAGTCTAGTGAACGTAGGTAAATTTCGTAATTTTTGCAACAGTTCTTCAGTGAGAAATTTGACTACATTGGACTACAAGTGCTAGATTTTATTTTATTGTCCATCATGCACAAAAATTCTCAAATGTTGAGAGTTTTGCCGCCAAAATAAAATCAACACAATAAAAAACAATCTTGCTGGCTAATCTTCTAAAATAGCCTTCAATTTTGTCTACCAGATTCGTTTTAAAAGAAATAAAATAATAATTATGGTTTGGAAAGTAATCCTAATTGTAAATAAATTCAAAATTATTTGAAGTAAATTTATCAACTTGATTATGGAACATATTTCTCAACTAACAGCCGAAATCAGAGACAAAGCTGTATACCCAGATATCCTAGTCATATCCCGGATATTTTTGCCGAAAGAAGCTGTAATTGGAGAATATATGTACAATCGTTGTCTCCAAGATCCAGAACGAGTTATTGTGCTGGCAGCTAGTTGCTCAGGAGATAAAGTATTTGATGAAGGTCAACAATTTCCAGTATATCGCTGGTTTTATCCTAGATACTGGCGTAGTGGTTTTGTGGGAAATATCCTAAAGCCTTTTGTCAATATTGTCTGCTCATTTGTGCTAGCAATCAAACTCTATTTTCGCTATCACTACCGTTATATAGAGTGGGGCCACGGCTATGATTTTCCTTCACTGTTGCTATTGAGCTATTTGTTACCTATTCGCTTTTTTATCTATCTGCACGGTAATGATTTTCTTTGTACATTACACAATCCCGTACTGCGATCGCTATTTAAATTAACACTTCATAGAGCCGAAGGTATTGTTTGTAACAGTTCTTATACACAAGACTACCTCAGAACTGCTTTACGATTAGATACTCCTACTTACGTTATTAACCCAATAATCAGACCAGAAAAATTTGGTAACAATGTCGGGAGTCCCAGTAGCCTTGATGATTTGCGTGTTCGCGTGCGTCAGGCATACAACATTCCCGATTCAGCAATAGTTATTCTCTCCATAGGAAGGCTAGTAAAACATAAAGCTTTCGACCGAGTGATTGATAACATCCCACTATTGCTAACTTTTGGGGTCGATGTCCACTATATAATCTGCGGTGAAGGGCCAAGTGAATCGGAACTGAAATCTCTGGTGCATCGTTTGCGGGTAGATAAGCGCGTCCACTTTGCGGGATATGTGCCAGAGCGTGAATTAGCAGGTTATTATGCAGCTTGCGACATATTTGCCATGCTGACTTTATTAGATACTAAGCCTAATAATATGGAAGGTTTTGGTATGGTTTATTTAGAAGCAAGTTACTTCGGTAAGCCTATCATTGCCCCTCGCTTAGGTGGTGTTCTAGACACAGTTCAGCATGAAGAAAATGGGATACTGGTCAATCCCAATTCTGGTTATGAAGTTTTTCAAGCTTTCAATCGGTTGTGCAAAGATCAACAGCTACGTGAGCAACTTGGCCGCAAAGGTAAAGAATTAGCCAAGCGTAGAACTCTTCATCGCTCGCTTTACAAATCAGAGGGGAAAAACGCTATTTTGTGAGATAAATGCAGATGGAGTAGGGATGCACAGATGTTCATCTCCCCGCAAATGAGCAAGATTGCATTGTAAAATCTCCTTTGTGATTTTATTAAATATGCAATGAAAAATATCTTGTTTGGTATGTGGCAATCTCTTCGGCATTACCGAAGGCAAGCTATTATATTTACAATTCTTGGATGTATTGCGGTATTGAGTGTAATTAGCTTCCGAACAATGCCTATTCTGGCTCAACCAGCTTCAACCTCATCTGAACGTCCTGCTATTAAAGCGCCAAATTTTGGGCGACACTTTCAAGAATTTGGGCGTGAAGGCTCAATCTTGATTTACGACTCAAAAAATAACCGCACCTATGAACACAATCCTAAACGTAATGCAACTGCGATTCCTCCAGCTTCGACATTCAAAATTTTTAACGCGCTGGTGGCATTAGAAACAGGTGTAGTTCCTGATGATGTGGCGGTTCTCACTTGGGATGGAATTCATCGAGATATCGATGCTTGGAATCATGATACGAATTTGCGTCAAGCCTTTAAAGATTCAACTGTTTGGTTCTATCAAGTACTGGCACGTAGGGCTGGATATGAACGGATGCAGCAATTTATTAACAAAGTAGGTTACGGAAATCGTCAGATTGGAACCCCCGCAGACATTGATCGTTTTTGGCTACAACAGCCATTGCAAATTACACCCCAAGAGCAAATTAAGTTTTTACAACGGTTGTATCAAGGTGATTTACCTTTCTCCCAACGGACAATAAGTAAGCCGTGGGAAAAATTTATAAGTATGTAACAAAAAATTAAGCAGAAGAATTGGAGTTAAATCTTATACGCTGTGTACTATATTTTCCCTTCTCTG
>NZ_JACJSH010000020.1:0-148759 GCF_014698055.1 Nostoc sp. FACHB-133 | reverse complement strand
ATAGCGTTGGAGGAAGGAACAACTGCACCAGAGATGATGTTGTTTCCGTAGATCAAGGAACCTGCTACTGGTTCACGGATACCATCGATGTCTACTGGAGGAGCGGCGATGAAAGCGATTACGAAGCAAGCGGTAGCTGCTAGCAAGGTGGGGATCATGACTACGCCGAACCAACCGATGTAGATGCGGTTATTGGTGCTGGTGATCCACTCACAGAATCTATCCCATACGTTAGCGCTTGAGCGCTGTTGTAAGGTTGTTGTCATTGTTTTATAAGTGCGGTTAGTGATTTATGAATCAGGCTTGTTTGTCTTTGCCTGTGAATACACTTTACAATACTTTACAATTTTTCATCAACTATCTCACTTTTGTAAACCTGATTGAACTCATCAGCTTTACTTATTTAAAAGCAAGCCACTAGATATAATGTAGAAATTCTGATTTTATTGCCTATTGATCTGGGAACAATAGCTTTGTAGATTACCGCTATTCCAAAAAAAATTAACCCTCGGCTTACCACTGGGGGTTTTTTCTGTTTGGCAAAATGGCATATCTATAAATTAGGCCGTTGCTATGGTATTTGAGTAGGATACATTCCATGCGAAAAAGTACTGACTTGCATTACCCCTGGCTAACTACCAGGGGTTTTTATTAGAACTTTTACTGAGATATTGCACCATTCCCAATAACCGTAAGATTGGGAGCTTAGGGATTTCCAGTAAAAAAACATCCCATCCCTGCGTTTAGCTAGGGGCGCAAGGCCTTGCGCCCCTAGAAATATACAAATAATTTTGGATAATTTATTTTTTGGAAGTCCCTTAATATAAGTTGATTTTAGAATTTCGTGCTTTTCTGAATTAATCAGGGATAGCGATTTTTATTTAACTAGGGAAGTGTCAATATAGGCTTATATCGGAGTGAAAAATTAAGTGCAATAAATTAACGATGATAGAAGCTAAAAATGTAATTGGTGGAAACCTAGAAGCCTGCTGCACTTCTCCCATGACTGGATTTTACCGCGATGGTTTTTGTCGCACAGGTGGTCAGGATTTCGGGTCGCACGTCGTATGTGCCCAAGTGACCGTAGAATTCCTGGAGTTTACGAAATTGCGGGGGAACGACTTAAGCACACCTGTTCCTGATTTTAATTTTCCTGGATTGAAGCCTGGCGATCGCTGGTGTTTATGTGCTTCTCGCTGGCAAGAAGCTCTCGAAGCAGGTGTTGCTCCACCTGTCGTTCTCTCTGCAACCCATGCTAGAGCTTTGGAAGTGGTTTCTTTAGACGAACTGAGAGAAAATGCCGTAATTTCTTCTTGATCGGTCATTGGCAAAGAGGAGGCAGGAGTTCTTTAATTTTGAATTTTGAATTGATTTCTCTCCCATTCCCCAGCTCAAAATCAACTTACTGGAACTTGAACAGATAGCTTTAATACACTGGCAACCATAGCAATCAGTTTATTGGGGTCTATTGGCTTAGATAAATACTGCTGAAACCCTGCTGAAAGGGCTTCTAAACGATCTTCTTCTCGCGTATATGCAGTTAAAGCGATCGCTGGCATACATCCACCTTTTTCTGGTTCTAAAGAGCGCAGTTTCCGAATTAGTGTATAACCATCTTGCTCCGACATACCGATGTCGCTAATCAGGATATCTGCTTTTGCTTGCTCAAGTACTGCTAATGCTTCATCAACTGATGCTACCGCAGTGGCGATCGCTCCATACTCCTCAAACATAAAACTGAGAAAGTTACGGGTATCTGCTTCGTCATCTACAACTAAAACTTTTAATCCAGCAAGCGGTGTCGATGCCACTGAGGAAGAAATTTCTCCCGTGGCTTCTCTATTTTCCCTATTCCCCCTATTGTCTTGTAGCAGTGGTAGTCTCACAGTAAAGGTTGCTCCCTGTCCACTGCCTGGGCTTTGAGCAAATATTGTACCTTTATGTAGTTCTACTAGATGGCGGACGATCGCTAACCCTAGTCCTAGTCCATTGTGCGATCGCGTTGTCGTGCTGTCTGCTTGCCGGAAACGCTCAAATACTTTCGGTAAGAACTCAGAACTGATGCCTATGCCCGTATCAATAACTTGAATTTGGGCATATTTTTGAGTTGTTTGTTGTTCTTCACCACAGACTATGGACAGATTCACTTCTACCCTGCCGCCCTTGGGGGTAAACTTAATGGCATTAGTTAGGAGATTCCATACTATTTGTTGTAATCGCGCTGGATCGCCATAAACTGAACCGACTGAAGTATCTAAGACAGTATTTAATTGAATCTCTTTTGGCTCTGCTAGGGGACGCACTGCTTCTAAAGCTGCCTCCATGACTGAGATGAGATTCACCGCAGAGACATTTAATCGCAACTGTCCACGGATAATCCGAGATACATCTAAGATATCCTCAATTAGTTGCATCTGAGATATAGCATTGCGTTCAATGGCCTCTAGGGCGCGGGAAGTGGCTTTGTCGTCAAGTTTCTTAGAGCGGAGAATTTTTGACCAACCCAGCATTGAGGTGAGGGGTGTACGAAGTTCATGAGAGAGAACGGCAAGAAACTCATCTTTCATTCGATTGGCTGCTTCTGCTTCTTGCCTTGCGGTCTGTTCTCTAATTACTTGAGCGCGGACTTCTTCTGCTTGCTTGCGTTCAGTAATATCTTCGAGAGTACCTACATATCCCAGCAATTCTCCTTGACCAGAAAGCATTGGTGATGAGCGAACCTGAACCCAACGAATGATGCCTTGAGCAGTTTGAAAGCGAAACTCTTCAGAGTAGTCACGACCCTCATAAATATAAGCAGACCAACTAGCAACTGCTCGTTCTCTATCTTCTGGATGAACAGATTCTAGCCAGCTTTTTTCTAAACTCTCTACTGCTTTCAAACCACAAATTATTTGATAGCGAGGATTAGTATATCTACATCCTCCTTCAGTATCAATTTCA
The DNA here is from genome assembly GCF_014698055.1 of Nostoc sp. FACHB-133. Classification (NCBI taxonomy): domain Bacteria; kingdom Bacillati; phylum Cyanobacteriota; class Cyanophyceae; order Nostocales; family Nostocaceae; genus Nostoc; species Nostoc sp. FACHB-133. The sequence continues at coordinate 145,816 of NZ_JACJSH010000020.1, read as the reverse complement.
AAAATGCCAACGGGTGAACAGGTACTTAGCGATCGCAATCGTTCTTCACTTTGCCTGAGTTCCGCATTCATGGCTACCAGTTGGGCAGCTTGTTGCTTGACAGCTTCTGTTTTCTTAAATAGTTCTACGAATACTGTGACTTTAGAAGTCAAAATATTGGGGTCTAATGGTTTGAGTAAATAATCAACTGCACCCAAGGCATAGCCTTTAAACAGCATTTGGTCGCTGGTACTAAAGGCGGTAAGAAAGATAATTGGAGTATGACGCGATCGCCCCCGATTGCGAATCAAGGTTGCAGTTTCAAAGCCATCCATCCCTGGCATTTGCACATCCAGCAAAATCACTGCGAAGTCTTGATGTAGCAGACACCTCAAAGCTTCTTCTCCAGAAGTAGCTCTCACCAAATTCTCTCCCAGTTTTTCCAGGATTGCTTCTAGTGCTAGCAAATTTTCTAGTTTGTCATCCACTAGGAGGATGTTTACTTTGGGTTCCATCTGCATGGGTTTATTTCCGTGATGAGTGACAAAGCTTGACCATTTGGGAAGCTATGTTTGAGAGTGTCAAAATCCAGTCTACTGTAACAGCAGAAATTGCTGCTTCTGGCATAATATCGCTCTCAGCTGTAGTAGGTTCCTGTACGATAGTTATTCCTCCCCGCGCTTTTATTTTCTTAAGACCTTGCATACCATCTTGATTTGCTCCTGTCAATATTACACCAATAACTTGCTCAGTGTAGACATCGGCTGCTGACTCAAACAACACATCAATAGATGGTCTGGCATAAGAAACTGGCTCATCAGTCGAAAGAGCAAAGTGACCTGGTTCAACCAGTAAGTGATAATCTGCTGGAGCTAGATAGATATGTCCTGGCAAGATTTCGTCTTTGTCTTCCACTTCTCGAATCAGCAGTGAAGTAGATTCTTGCAATAATTCCTGGAGTGTGGTGTTAGATTCCTTGTGACGGTGTTGCACGATCGCGATCGGCACTATGAAGTCTGCTGGTAACTTCCCTAGAATAATTTTTAATGCTGACAATCCGCCTAAAGAAGTGCCAATCACCACAATTTTAAACGACACTTGTTTCGTCCTCACACTTGTAGAATGCAGGTTTCAATTTTAGTGTGACTTTATGGCTCATAAAATCCTTTCAGCTTTCTCCCGTAACACCACAGATACTAACTTACCTTGATTCGTATTTATACCAACTAATCAAAATTATATATTTTTGTCATCAACATTACAATTAAAGATTTTCTCATTGTGAAATACTTAACAGAAAAATATTAACATTTAGGGGTTTTAAAATATTTGTCAATGCCAGAATCGCTACATTATAAAAATACTTTTTTGCTAAACAACGAACTTTTAAAATTTAAATTATTATTGTTTTGACAATTCATAAAAATTTACTTAAGCTAAAGGATAGGTTAAGCAAATCAACAAACAACAGCAATTTAGTTTAGCTCCATCAAAAATTGCTGTTGCAGACTATTGGCATGAGGAAATTAATCACCATCAAAATTATTCCCTGTCGGCAAGCTCACTAGATTTAGCTGCAAAAAGCTAAGACATGATTAAGCGTATTGCACCGCGCACATATTGAACATATTCCGGTCAATTATCGATGGATACTTGTGGTGAGATTAGTAAGTATCTATCAATCATGGAAGTTTGACCACAGTGCGGTAGATATGTCCAGGAGAAGACAATGCTTGAGTATTTTACATCTTTGAACGACCACAATTTGCCCTATCCAGATACGATTCATCCCATCGTTGTCCACTTCGTAATTGCGATGGTATTGTTTTCCTTTTTCTGTGACGTAGTTGGCTATTTTACTGGTAAATCCAGTCTTTTTGAGGTGAGTTGGTGGAACATGTTAGTTGCCACGATCGCTATCTTCGTGGCGATTATTTTTGGTCAGTTTGAAGCGGGTTTAGCACAGCCTTACAGCCTAGCTAAATCGGTGCTAAATTTGCATACGCTAATTGGTTGGTCGCTTTCGGGAATCATCACGGCGATTACAGCTTGGCGCTATGTAATTCGTGCCCGCAACCCGCAAAAATTACCAATTTATTATTTGGGAGCCGGACTAGTTTTAACTTTGATAGTTGGGTTGCAAGTATATCTCGGAGATGAGCTTGTTTGGGTGTATGGATTGCATACAGTGCCAGTTGTGGAAGCAGTAAAGGATGGTCTGTTGCGATGAACTCAGAATTAATTGATCAATTGAGCGGCTCTTTAGGCGCAAACGGATTACCTTACACAATTCCCATTCATCCCAACTTAGTCCATCTGACAATAGGTTTGTTCATCATTGGAATGACCTTTGATATTGTCGGTGTTCTGTTCCCCTTTGAAAAATGGGTCTTCAAATTTTTAGCAATTACTGTGGAACGTCAGAACTTATTTGATGTTGGCTGGTACAACATGCTAGCTGCCAGCATCATCACATTTTTCACAGTGGCAGCAGGCTTTTATGAAATGCTGTTGGCAACGCCACCAGCTGATATGAAAAGTGCCTGGGGATTGCAGGCAATGGAAACTATGCTTTGGCATGGTGTGGGTGGTGTGTTCTTATTAGCGCTGATTGTTGTCCTGACCATCTGGAGAGGATGGCAGCGCTTCATTTGGGCCAAACAAGAATATAAACAGACAGATAGAGAAGTGCAATGGATCTATCTGTTGGCAGGCATAGCAATCATGTTCATTCTGTACGTCCACGGGACACTAGGGGCGCAAATGGCTGCCGAGTTCGGCGTACACAATACAGCAGATAATTTGCTGCGATCGCACCAAGACCTCAACACAATACTCAAATAGTCATTTGTCAATTGTCCTTTGTCCTTTGTTTAAAGTTACTAATGACCAATGACCAATGACTAATGACCAATGACTAATGACTAATGACCAATGACTAATGACTAATGACTAATGACTAATGACCATGAAAATCCAGAAGATTTTAAATATTTTGACGCTGCTTACAGGCGCGATCGCAGTGACTATTACGAGTCTCTGGATCGGGAAGCAGGCTTACTCCTGGCTTCCCCCCCAAGCAGCAGCCGAATCCCTACTAATTGATGATTTGATTAGCTTCTTAGTAACCCTCGGTTCCTTCATCTTCTTGGGAGTTACAAGTACTCTGATGTATTCTGTGATCTTCCATCGGGCTATCAAAGATGACTTCACCGACGGCCCCCCAATTGAAGGTAATATCACCTTAGAAGTTGTCTGGACAGCAATTCCAATTCTGTTAGTGTTGTGGATTGCAGGCTATAGCTACCAAGTCTACGAACAAATGGGAATTCAAGGCCCATCGGAAATAGTTCACCTGCATAATCCATTGGGAATGGAATCGGCTTATGCAGAACCAAAAGATGCACCAGCTAACGTTTTAGCGGAACCTGTAGAAAAAATCGACGTACTAGCTAAACAGTGGGCGTGGGTTTTTCATTACCCAGAAAGAGATATTACCAGTACCGAATTGCATTTACCTAGCGATCGCCGGATACGTTTAGCGCTGAAATCACAAGACGTTCTCCACGGCTTTTATATACCTGCATTTCGCCTCAAGCAGGATATTATTCCCAACCATGCGATCGACTTTGAATTTACTCCCATCCGCGCCGGCAAGTACCGATTGACCGATTCTCAATATAGCGGTACATACTTTGCAACGATGCAGGCGAATGTGGTTGTCGAATCTCCTGAAGATTATCAACAGTGGCTAGCACAAGCTGCAACACAAAAGCCATCCGTTGCAAAAAATCAGGCAGCTTCTGAATATGCCCAAACATCCAATCAATCAGTCCAAACTGGTTGGGTTACAGTTCCACCTGCTGCACCTCCTCTAGTCAATTCACCTGGTTGAAAGGAAAGTAACCATGACTAATGTTCCTATTGAAGGTATTCTTCTCCCTGATGAGAAGCATAGCCACGAATCTCCAAGTAATTGGAAAGAATACTTCAGCTTTAGTACTGACCACAAGGTAATTGGTATTCAGTATCTCGTTACCTCATTTTTCTTCTTTCTCGTCGGCGGTATCTTTGCGATGGTGATGCGGGGAGAACTGATGACACCCGAATCAGATTTAGTCGATCGCACCATCTACAACGGTATGTTCACCATGCACGGCACTGTGATGCTGTTTTTGTGGACATTTCCCTCACTCGTTGGTTTTGCCAACTATTTAGTACCCCTGATGATTGGGGCGCGAGATATGGCATTTCCCCGCCTCAACGCCGTCGCCTTTTGGATGGTGCCAGTAGTCGGAATTATCATGATGGGTAGTTTCTTTGTCCCTGGTGGCCCAGCCCAAGCCGGTTGGTGGTCTTACCCGCCAGTCAGTCTTCAGAATCCCACAGGTAACTTGATTAATGGTCAAGTTCTCTGGCTCTTAGCGGTGGCAATATCCGGCGTATCCTCAATTATGGGGGCAGTGAACTTTGTCACTACCATCGTGAAGATGCGGGCCCCAGGAATGGGTTTCTTCAAAATGCCCTTGTTTGTCTGGGCAGTATTTAGCGCCCAAATTATCCAACTATTTGGACTACCTGCATTGACAGCAGGTGCGGTAATGCTGCTACTCGACCTCACAGCAGGAACTGCCTTTTTCGATCCCGCTAAGGGTGGTAATCCAGTAATGTTTGAGCATTACTTCTGGTTCTACTCCCACCCCGCCGTCTACGTGATTATTTTGCCTATCTTCGGCATATTCTCGGAAATCTTTCCAGTTTATTCACGTAAACCCTTATTTGGTTACAAAGTAGTTGCAGTTTCATCGATCTTGATTGCTGTAGTTAGCGGTATTGTTTGGGTACACCACATGTACGTCAGTGGTACACCCGGCTGGATGCGGTTGATTTTCATGCTGACGACGATGTTTGTATCTGTCCCCACAGGAATTAAAGTATTTGCTTGGGTAGCAACTATTTGGGGCGGTAAACTGCGGTTAAATACTCCCATGCTGTTTGCCTTGGGTGCATTAATCATGTTTGTCTTCGCAGGAATCACAGGCATCATGCTTTCCTCAGTGCCCGTTGATGTCCACGTTAACAATACCTACTTTGTGGTGGGACACTTCCACTATGTCCTTTACGGCACCGTGACGATGGGCTTGTATGCTGCCATCTACCACTGGTTCCCCAAAATGACTGGGCGGATGTACTCCGAAAGCTGGGGTAAAATCCACTTCTGGTTAGCCTTCATCGGCACCAACCTCAACTTTTTGCCCATGCACCCATTAGGATTGCAAGGGATGTTACGCCGAGTTGCTTCCTACGCCCCAGAGTACACATTTTGGAATATCATCGCTAGCCTAGGCGGATTTCTCTTAGGAATGTCCACCTTGCCCTTCATTTTCAACATGGTGATTTCTTGGATGCAAGGCGAGAAAGCACCCGCTAACCCTTGGAGAGCAATCGGACTAGAGTGGTTAGTTTCTTCACCCCCCCCAGTAGAAAACTTTGAAGAAACTCCCATCATCATCTCCGAACCCTACGGCTACGGCAAATCAGAACCCTTAACATCCAACCTCCCAGAATAAACGCAAACTATCGGGAAGATGCAAAAACCCTCCGCGTCCCTCTGCGCTTCCCTTTGCGTTCCTCTGCGTTTCAAACTCAACCTCAGCTAAAAGCAAAATGGACAGTTATATTGATTCCCAAGAATTGCACCACACAGCCGCAGAACATACGCACGACGAAGAAGGCAACAAGATGTTTGGCTTCATTGTCTTCCTCCTCTCAGAAAGCGTTATTTTCTTGAGTTTTTTCGCCGGATATGCAATCTACAAAACAACAACCCCTAACTGGCTACCAGCTGGTGTTTCGGGGCTAGAAGTAAAAGAACCGACAATCAACACGATAATTCTTGTCGCTAGTAGCTTTGTGATTTACTTAGCAGAACGTGCCCTGCAACGCCATGACTTAGTAAAATTTCGCCTGTTTCTCTTGACAACAATGGCGATGGGTACTTACTTTTTGGTTGGGCAAGCGATTGAATGGAACGGCCTCGATTTTGGCTTCACCACAGGAGTATTTGGCGGAACGTTTTACCTGCTAACAGGTTTCCACGGTTTGCACGTTTTCACTGGCATTCTGTTGCAGTCGATTATTTTGGTACGTTCTTTCATTCCTGGCAATTACGACACAGGCCACTTCGGCGTGAACGCGACTTCATTATTCTGGCACTTCGTCGATGTCATCTGGATTATTTTGTTTATCCTCATCTACGTTTGGCAGTAAATAAGAATGAGGGAGAAATTTCTCCCTCTACTTGTTTATCTTTAGAAATTACGCAAAAATTGCTAAAAAGCTTAATTTATCGAACCGCCAAGACGCCAAGAGCGCCGAGAATTCATAGAGTGTGCGTAAGTCCTACTCTTTACACTAAATAACTCGTATTTGGCACGATCGCAAAAAAGGCATACTCATACCAAGCAGTCCAAATAAAACTGCGAATCCATCGCTGGCGCTTTTCGGGACTCAATTCATATTCAAAGGCCCCACGAGATACATCAATGGAAGATAGGTGAGAGTTGCAACCGCAGCCGTGTTGATAAGTAAAACCGTATTTAGAAGCAATACTTTGCACCTTCATCTGAATCGCAAACACCTTACCTGCATGGAGTATGGCATCCCAAGAACGTTTATGTTCGATATCGCGGGGGTCAAATCTTAAGGCGCGTTCTTCAAAAACATGATCGCGGTAAATGGGTGCTAGATGCACATGATAGAAGCTGGCAGGTAGTTCATAACCAAATTCGTTGAATAAATCTATCCCAATGCGAGCCACTTTTACTTCATCAGCATATTCTGCCCCCTTTGACTCCACATCACGGAGAATTTCTGCAAAGTTCGGATAGCTGTCTTTGAGAAAGTCTTGCCCAAAAAACTCTAGGGTTTCCCATGCTAGTTGTGCAAAAAGCTGGGAGAATGAGGGTATCAAGTGAGCTAGTTGGGGGCGATCGCTAAATAAGTCAACGTCACCATGCTGTAATTTGTATAGGAACAACTGCGCCATCTCAACATAGCTTTGGGGATGGGAAAGTCCGACACTCGTGTTTCCTCTAGCAATGTCTTGCCATGTAGAAGGTAATTGAGAAACGTGTACCGCATTTTCTCCAGCAATGACTGCAACAGGAGGACATTCGAGAAGCTGCATCGACAATCTCCTTTAAGACTTTAATGTGTAATTTACCTTAAGCGATCGCTAAGTGTATCTTCTGAACACAATTAAAAATGTTTTACAGACTGTCTTTTGACAGAATTGCAATTTTATTCTAAAATTTAAGATCAAAATTTTTATTAGCTCAAACAGCTTGAATTTTAAGCACCAGCTATTTTTTTATATAGTTTCTCACCTTTGACTATCTCTTCATAGTGCTGTTCATAAGAGGTGAACCTGATAGATTCTTGTTTTCCTAAACCCAAAATTCCAAAGGTGCAGAGGCTATTATAAAATAGTTGGTGTACCCGCTTTTGAAGTGCCTGATTGAAATAGATGAGGACATTACGACAAAGAATAACATTAAATTCATTAAAAGAACTGTCAGTTGCTAAATTATGCTGGGCAAACACAACATTTTCTCTGAGAGATGAGCGAAAAATAGCATTGTCATAAGCTGCGGTATAATATTCTGAAAACGACTTCTTACCGCCTGCTTTCAGGTAAAGATGAGTATATTCCTGCATCAGTTTTAGAGAAAAAATACCACTCCTAGCATTTTGTAATACCTTTTCATTAGTATCAGTTGCATATATCCGACAACGGTGATAGAGTCCTTCTTCTTGTAGTAGAATTGCCATTGAGTAGACTTCTTCACCCGTAGAACATCCAGCGTGCCAGATGCGAATAAACGGATAGGTTTGCAAGAAGGGGACAACTTGATTTCTGAAGGTATTATAAAAGCTCGGATCGCGAAACATTGATGTTACATTCACAGTCAGAGCAAGCAAAAATCGTTCTAAATAAGCACGGTTGTGGAGTAAACGCTCTTGCAAAGCAGAAATATTAGCTAACCCCTCCAATTGCATGAAGCTCTGAATGCGGCGCTTGAGTGAGGAAAGAGCATAATCGCGGAAGTCATAGCCGTAATACTGATATACCCCTTCCAAGAGAAGATGTATTTCGATATCCTCCAAGGTAGGTTTGGGCAAAGTCATAGTACGAATTAGCATATATGCTGAACCAGCTATTTAAATATGCTGGCAATACAAAGAGTTAAGGTGCTTGGAGTTAATCAAACAATTGTTTTCCAAAACGCCTTATGGATCAAAAATTATTCACATTCTAGGCTGCTAGAGTTTTTAGAACTCAAGTGTATCTTACGCCTAAAATAGCTTGCTGGATATATTAAATTTTATGGGTTTCAGTTTAACTTAATTGCTGTCACTGCTAAAACAGCGATCGCTATTATTGAAATCCCAGCTAGCCATCTAACCTGAGAACGCAGATTTTTAATCTCTTGGCTGAGATTTTCTGCCGGTGGTAAGGGATATGGTTGAAGTTCTGCAACTTCAACAGCTACTTGTTGAGGTATGTTTTGGGTACTTCTAAAAGTTACCTGGGTGTGTAGCCAATTAGCAATCAGTTGCGGACAGTTTTTCTTAAACCAATTGAAAGCCAAAGTTCTAAAAACTGGTTTGGACATTCGGGCAATTAATTTCATTACCCTGTTTAAAGGCTTCATACGAAGCTTTTGGTTGATCAGATTGACTGAACCAACATCATATAGACAATCCAGAATTAGTTTGACAGTGGCTTCTTCACTATTAATTAAGTTTTGCAGCAAAAGGAGAACGTCGTGCATCCGCTCTGCTTCAATAACCTTTTCTGCCAATGTTTCTGGAGTGTTTACTGAAGGACTTACGGTTGTATTTTGGGCGTTTTGTCTTACTATCGTCATATTGGTAACATAGCAGCCATAATAAAGTCAGTACACCTATCTACCGAGAGAAAGATTTCTTATCTAGAGAGAGAATGTAATAGCTAAAAGTTGTTTGCGAGATATCTCACTACATCGTCTATGGAAAAAAGCTATTTGTCTAGTTCCTATGAATCTTTTATAGACTTCTTTTTATGACAAACCGCAGAGACACAGAGAACGCAGAGCAGGAGAAGGGAGAAGGTGAGAATATCAGCCTAAAAATGAAAATATCTATCAAGCTTGCTATGACAAGTCAGATTGCTTCGCTTGATGCTGATTTTTTCGCTAAATGACGCTTTCCAGAATAGTTTGTATCAGCAAAAAGATAAATTTATTAACTTAGCATTTAATTTTACAAGTGAAATTCTTTCTAAAAATGACAACTCGGAAAAATTCAAAGCCAAGATGGAAGAATATATTAATAATGGTATTTAATTAGTAGGATGGTTGATTGATCGTAAAAATCAGCAAGCTAAAGCTTGTTGTCAGAATGGTTTAATTACTCAAAATTCAGCTAAAGCAATATTAATTGGTGAAAATTTTGTGCTTATTCTAACCTAGGTTTTAACAAAATATGATAAATATGAGGAAAACGTATACCAATTAAATATGAATATTTTCCAAATCAAAAATCGTTTAAAATTACTATAAATTATGTTCTTATACTTTTAGATAGATAACATTTAAATCTATATTACCTCGCCAGATAGATAAATATATGATCTGAATTTATTAAATTAATTCAAGGATATGCTGTTTATAGGAGTTAATTTAATAATGCCAGAAAGTTCTGGATTAGGAGAACAGGTGCTAAATAAAGCCGCAGAGATAGGCTTATCTAGCCAATTAGATGAAGCCGATAATTTAGATGTAAACATTAAAACAGACCCGTTGAAACTAGTTCAGGGACAGGTAGATTCAGTCAGCATTGAAGGCGAGGGTTTAGTAATGCAAAAAGACCTCCGTATGGAGGAATTAAAAATGCAAATGACTGATGTTGCGATAAATCCTCTAAGTGTGGCTTTTGGTAAAATCGAACTTACCCAACCTTGTAACTTTACTATCTTCCAAACAGAGATTACTTTCTGCCCAAGCAGCAGTACCTCCCAAAATTACACCAGTTATACTACAACAAACAACTAGCAGCAAAAGGCGTTGAGTTTTTCTAACCATAGATAGATGTGCTAAAGATTAGAGATAGTGATTTACTTTCAATTACTTTACACATACTTGCCAGCAAATGTCAGCTGGTTTCAAAATTGAAACAGGTCAAAGTTGATTTTGTCTGTATTAAGGATACAAATCGCATAAATTATATTTTTACCTCTTCTGAGGCACTAATACTGGTATCTTATGGGCATCAGCTAGGGATTTGGCATGTTGTCCAACAGTCACAACATTGAACTGACTAGATATAATTTCCAAACTTTTGTTTACTATTGCCAGCTTCTTGTAGGTGGGGAGACTCATTCCAGGGAAGAATGATAACTCTGGCACATCCTCTTGACTTACAAAGTCTGTAGGATGAAATAGCAAAGAAGGCTGGACACGTGTAAGTTTACACAACCATAGGGCAATTCGGAGATATAGTAACGCGGCTTCAGAAGAAAATGTGCTTATATACATTATGTAACTGAAGTGAATTGGCACCTTGAAAATTGGCATTGTGGTGACAGGAATTTCAGTCAATTTATCCTTACCCATCTTCCACTGGTAAGGTTTTAAAGGCTGCAAACCGTCTTTGAAACCGCCAAACAAGGCTTCGCGTTTCTTGCGTTCTTCCTTGCTCAGTTTACAGGTCATTAAATAATAAGCTCGTGCTATGGGGCCCAAAAATGTGGGAAAAGTTGAAGCATCATATTCATATCCCCGTCTGGCTAAAACTTTCAATACCGCAGGCGAAAAACTGTATCCAGGTCCCCGAAAGCCGATAGGATGTTGATGGGTAACGCGCTTGATATGTTGTTCGGCTAACGCCACTTCTTGTTCAATTTCATCCTCTGAATATAGATGTAGCCAAGGATCATGGTAGAATGAATGATTACCTATTTCGTGACCAGCGTTAGCTATCGCTTGTAAAGCCTTAGTGTTCTTTTCCAAGGCTGCATCCTGACCCACAATGAAGACTGTGATTGTCACATCCCACTGCTGAAAAATATCTAAGAAACGAGGGACTGCAATATCTAAGTAAGAGGGAAAAGTCTCCCAACCAGGAGCGCCCTGATTTTTTAGAAAAGACCAAACATTATCCAAGTCTAAAGAAAGACTGGCTATTGGTTTGTTTCCTCGTTGCTTCGTTTTCATTATAAGTTTAAGTATTTGGATAATTTTAAGCGTAAATTAAGTTTTAGGAAGACAGATTTAATAACCTGCAACTTTATTCCTTAGAAGTGACTACGACGTGCTATTAGACATCGCATCAGCTACAGAGATTATAAATTAGATCAGCATATTTTCTAGATTATGATGCTCAATTTATATCATTAGTTTCAATAAAAAGCGATTATACAAAAAAATTTCAACATCCTAGATATTGATTTGCTGCCTTTGAGTCAAACACATTGCAATTCCCTTTTCGTAGTAAGCTGCCTCATTAATAAAAATCGGCCAAACGGTAGATACACCCTCATAAACAATTGTTTTATTGTCAAAAGTTATAAATATTGGATCTCCTGGGTTCAAGGCTTGGTAATCCTTGTCCTGAAGTTCTGGATGAATCATCCCAAAGATTTTACCATCCTGTTGTTTTGGATAGTCCACAACTGATAAATGGTCATACAGAATCAGCGTTTCATTAGTTGATGCAATTTTATCTTGATTAAACTGTTCTAGATAGTCGAGAACCGCATAAACAAGTTCTTCTGTTTGTTGGAACAACGTCGCTTTTAAGATACCTTGGGCAATAGGGCCAACCTCGATCGCAAAGCCTAATTCGCACAGGGAATTTACAAATGGATTTTCTGCAATTGATTTAAAAGAACAGCGATAAATCCTCACCAAAGGGCTAATCTGACTGAGATAAGCAGCCAATTGCAAGTTTAAGGGATGACTGTTTACCAAAATAATTGTCAGACCCATGTTAGCAGTACTGCTGTGTAAGTCTAAGATAAAATCTGCTTGTTTATTTCTGTTTGATCCTAGAGTGTTTTGAATTGATTTAGCTTGCAATTCTTCGTAACTGTTAAGAGTTGGATCTTGTAAATCTTGTTGGAGAAAACAGCGATTTAAATCCTTCTCTATATATCGCCTCCCGGCGGCAAAAGCATTAGGATTTGCTAACAAAGTAACTGTCTCAAAACTTTGTCTAGTAATCAAGTCGGGAAATTGAGCAAATTTTTCGATTAAATAGGCCCCAGTAAACTCATTGCCATGAGTTCCACCAACAATTGCAACTCGATTAACCTGGTTCACAATCACACCAACTCCAGAATGCAGCCATCGAGGTATCAGTTCTCAATGTACATTATGAAGCATTCAGTGTGCCGATGCGATCGCGCCCCGATGGTTCATAAAGATAAGACATATCAGGCCCATCAGGAATAATTCCACCGGGATTGAGAGGGAAGAGGTTCCCATAGTAGTCACGCTTCACACTCTCGACATCGCAGGTATCAGCTACACCGGGAAGCTGATATAAATCGCGTAAGTAAGCTCCCAAGTTGTGATAGTCTCGAATTCGCTGTCTATTACACTTAAACAACCCGTAGTAGGCACTATCAAACCTAAACAACGTCGTGAATAAACGGACATCTGCAAGCGTGAGATTGTCTCCACACAGATATCGACTAGTTTGCAATGCAATGTCAATCTCATCAAGAGTCGCAAACAGTTCATTACAAGCTTGATTGTATGCTTCTTGGGTTTGGGCAAAACCGCAGCGATACACACCGTTATTTACCGCGTGATAAATTTTCTCATTCCACCAGTCAATTTTTTCTTTGAGTGCTTCTGGGTAAAGATTCAGTGTGGGATTGTTGGCGAACTCGTTAAATTCCGAGTTCAGCATGACGATAATCTCTGAACTCTCATTATTAACGATAGTTTTTGTTTGGTTGTCCCATAAAATTGGAACTGTAGAGCGTCCACTGTAACCAGGTTCTGCCCGTTGATAAAATTCAGCTAGTGTACGACAACCTTCTTCTTCCTCGTTGAATATCCAACCGCCTTCAATGGGAGAAGGAGAGACAATACATACTGATATTACCGCTTCGAGTTTTTTGAGCGATCGCACAACCAAGGTTCGATGCGCCCAAGGACAACCCAACCCAACATAGAGTTTGTAGCGTCCTGCTGCTGGTGGGTATGGATTTCCTTCTTCTGTACCAATAAACTTGCGAAACTGGCTATTAGGACGAATATATGCTCCCGACTGATTGCTAGGAGCAAGCTTTGACATCATTATTTGCCACATAGTCGTCCAGACAAACTTTCCCAGCCAGATGATGAGCTTCGGAGGGAGTGTCCTCCCCTTTTTCTTGGGGAGATTTTTTTCGTCATCCATCGGAGTCGAGTTGCTCATGGTGACAATCTTGCTTTGGGAATTCTTACAAGCTAATCGTATCAAACTTGCGATCGCTTTGCTACATCTATAACCAAGGAGGTATTGCTTTTCTAAAAAACTGCTTACTTTCCAGACTTTAATATCTGTATCTGCTGTAATAAATTGCCAATTAATTTACTAAAAGGCTTAATGAGGATTTAGCGATATTTTGATTTTTTACCTAACGTGCCTTGTATCACATCAAACCATAATTTTCAAGTTTAGTGTTAAGAAGTAATAGTATTTAAAACCTATTCATAAATCTATTTTAGAAACACACTTTTTAAACCAGCGATATCTAGTGCCAAGCCCGGAAATGTTTATATGATGAGGATTACGGTATTATATACCTTTCTCCAATAACCCAGTACATAGATTAATTCAATACTAAGCAGCCTGGATGATTTACAGCATAATTACTATTGACTAAATAAATTTTACTTTAGCTTATTAATAATAATATCGGATCTTAATATCATTAATAAGTATAAAGAAGTCTTTCTATGGATATAAGTTTAGGAATAAATTACTTAAAGAAGAAAAACCTAAAATTTACGTACTAATTATTGTAAATAAAGTGACTCAAACTAACAGAAGAAATAACCTTCTAGAGGAAACAGATTTAGGGACTTTCATCGCTCAGGCTACTGCTACAGACAAATGGCAAGTATTGTCTTACAAAGCCCCAATTCTACCTATACATGCCGCCCTCCTTCGTACTGGTAAGATATTCCTTTTCTGTGGTTCAGGTAACGATCCCACTCGGTTAAATACTCCCTACGACAGTGTGGTTTGGGATGTAAACAAGGGAACCTTTACCCATCAAGCACCTCCATTAGATAGTAATAATCAACCTATTGACCTTTTTTGCGCTGGTCACTCCTTCCGCTCTGAGGGTCTGTTAATGGTTGCGGGTGGAACTCTGCGCTATGACCCATTTTATGGTTCACCCTCTGCTCTACTGTTTGATCCCATTACCGAGAAATGGGTCAAGATCCCATCAATGAATAATGGCCGTTGGTATCCTACTGTGTTAACACTAGGCAGCGGTCGGATCTTTGCACTGTCTGGGCCGGATAAAGATGGCAAGCTCAACAGACAACCAGAAATTTATTCTGTTACATTTTCAAATGGTTGGAACGCTTTTCCAATAACTAGCCCCTTTCCGGCATACGCGCAATTGTTTCTATTAAGTAGTGGGAAAATTTTTTATTCAGGCGCTCAGATGGGCGATAACTCTGGAGTAGCGCCAACGATACTAACTCTGCCAAATACATTTACACAAACCATTACAGAAAAAGTGGTGCCAGGGCTGCAAAACCCAGGTTTCGGTAATCAAGCTGCTAGTGTGCTTTTACCACCTGCACAAGACCAAAAAGTTATGATTATCGGTGGGGGTAGTAGTACTACAGCAACAAACAGAGTAAATATTGTAGATTTAAAAGCTACTAATCCAACTTACGTAGCAGCAAAATCTTTAAATTATGCTCGGATGCATCACAGCGCTGTTTTGTTGCCCGATCGCACAGTCTTTGTTTGTAATGGTAGCAAAATGAGTGAGGACACAACACAATCAATGCTGCCAGCAGAAATCTACAATCCAGCCACAAATACCTGGACAGTAGTAGCTAAACAAGGTGTCCCTCGCGTATATCACTCTGTGGCCTTGCTGCTGCCAGATGGTAGGGTAGTTGCAGCTGGGGGCAACCCTCAACGAACTGTCAATGAACTGCGGTTAGAAATTTACAGTCCTGCGTATATGTCGCGGTCACGACCAATTATTCAGAGCGCTCCTCAAACTTTGAGCTACGGAGTGCAATTTACGATTCAGACACCCCAAGCCAGGAATATTAAATGGGTTAGTCTGATTAGACCAATGGCAACCACTCATTCCTGCGATACAGAACAAAGGATAGTCGATGTGCCGATTAATTCTAGGAACTTTACTTCTCTGACTGTCACGGCAACAAACAATCGAAACATAGCACCGCCAGGGTGGTACATGCTTTTTATTAGTGACAACAATGGGACACCTTCAGTAGCAACCTGGACGCGAATATTTTAGCCTTACCCGTTTAATTTAATAAAAGTCATTAATTCTAGGAGTGGAAATATGAATTCCAAGCTCTCACGTCGGCAGTTTGGCCAGTTGGCAATTGCTGGAACTGTAGTATCTGGGCTTAGTTATCTAACCAACAAAGCCTTGGCGCAAACACCAAGTTTAAATCCAAGTTTAAATAATATTATCGGTATAGGTTATAGCTCTATCATTACCACAGACAAAACGGTTATTCCAGAGGTAAATACCACTGAATTAGATAGCACTGCGCCAAACAATGTATCCACAAATATTAAGCCTGTAGGACTTGTTTTGCAATCCTTAACTACAGGAAATAGTCAGGTACTTGTAAATAGTACGCCTTTAGCGGAGCCTAATGAGATATTAAGTGGCTTCACTTCTTTAAGCGATGGCACACTTGTTGTAGCCATTACTCCTGTTACGACTAGTAGGAAACAGGCAACACCTACTCGAATTACATTTTTGGGCACGCCTATAAGAACTTTGACAGTCTCAGGACTTAAACAGAATCAACAGCTTGGGAGTTTGCTAGGCACTAATGATGGGCGACTCATCGGTCTAGTGGGTAAAAAGAACGGTACACCGCCAATCTTATTGGTCGATATTAACCTTCAAACAGGAGAAATAAGTTCTATTAGTAAGGTTAAATTCCCGAACGATGAGCGGGTTAGCAATCTAGCTGAGTGTCCAGATGGAAAACTCTATACTTCTTTAGTTGGATTCGATGGTGATACAACTTTGGTGCAGCTAGATTCAAATCAAAAAAAGCCAATCAGACTGGCACAATTGAAAGTTGATGGTAAAGAATGGAATAATGGCTTACAAAGCTTAGTTTGCTCTGCAACAGATCAACTCCTTGCCTTTGGAGCTATGAGGTATGAAACACCTAATGCTGTGTATAGCGTAGATAAGAACAGTGGAAACATGACTCGGCTACAAGACTTTGACGTTGCTCAGATTACGGTTGCTCGTGGGTAGAAGACATTGGGCAATTCATGCAGCCGCATTCGCAAAGTGACAAAAGTCGCTTTATTCTAAGTAAGTTGGCACAATAAAATCAAACAATGTAAATAAAAATGAACTAGGCTAAAACCCTTATACCTATTGCCTGTAGCAAGATTGCCTTATTTCAATGACAATTATTTACGCTTACTTAATCTCTGACAGATGCCTTTTCCCTAAGAAACGCATCAAATGTAAACCTATCGGGTAGTGAAGTTTGTGCGCCTGATTTTGTCGTCGCTAAAGCACCTGCTGCTGCACCCCAAACAACTGCTTGATGTAAAGAAAGTCCTGCAAAAAGTGCCGCCGTTAAGCCACCATTAAAAGCATCGCCAGCTGCTACTGTATCAACTGCATGAACCAGAAACGCGGGGACAAAAAACTTTTCCTCAGCAGTGGCACAAAAAACACCTTTAGCACCCAGTTTAACGATCGCACATTTCACACCCCGTTGTAATAAAACTTCAGCAGCCTTTGCCGCTTGTTCCTCTCCATCCACAGGAAAACCCACTAACTGCGCGGCTTCAACTTCATTCGGTGTAATAATGTCCACTAATGGATAAAGTTCATCTGGGAAATTAGATTGTGCGGGTGCTGGATCGAGAATTACCCTAATTTTACTTTTTCTTGCTGCTTTAACAGCTGCAATCACCGCAGTAATCGGAATTTCTAATTGTAAAAGCAGTGCTGTAGCTTCTGGTAATAACTGGGACAATCGCTCTACATCTTCTTGATTAACACACCCATTTGCACCAGGAATTACAATAATTTGATTTTCCCCAGCATGATTTACGGCGATAATGGCAACTCCAGAACTAACAGTCTTATCGACGAAAATATTGCCAATCTGTACACCAGATGATTGCAAATTATTGACAAGTTCCACACCAAAATCGTCTGCACCGACACGCCCCACCATTTGGGTAGGAATTCCCAGTTTTGCTAATGCTACAGCTTGATTCGCTCCTTTACCTCCCGAAACTTTAAAAAATTTTTCTCCTAGCAACGTTTCTCCTGGGACTGGCAATCGGGGTGTTGTTGCTACCAAGTCTATATTTATGCTGCCGAAGACAATAATGCTCATTTTTGTTGATCTTTAAAGTCAATCTGTTATTTCATCTTAACTGTTACCTGATAACAATCATCCCAAAATACTTTGTAATAGCAACCAAACATTTAAACCTACGATAACAATAGCAACTAACCAGGCCAACGATTTCAACCATAAAGGATTGACAAACTCACCCATCAAGCGGCGATTACTCGTAAATATCACCAATGGAATCACTGCAAATGGTAACTGTAAACTGAGGATAACTTGGCTGAAAACTATCAGGCTACTTGTACTATTTTCACCAAAAACAATGATAGTAATTAACGCTGGAATAATGGCAAGTAGACGAGTTATTAAACGGCGTAACCAAGATGGAAAGCGAAATTGCAAAAAGCCTTCCATAACAATTTGTCCTGCCAGAGTTGCAGTTAGCGTTGAACTTTGTCCAGAAGCAAGTAAAGCAATACCAAAAATAGCGCTGGCAGCACTAACTCCTAACAATGGTGAAAGTAATTTATAAGCATCTTGAATTTCTGCCACATGCTGATTACCAGAAAAATGAAATGTTGCAGCAGACACAATTAAAATTGCTGAGTTGATAAATAGTGCTAAGGATAAAGCAAAAGTTGAATCAATTGTGCCAAACTTAATTGCTTCCCATCTTTTTTCACTATTAGGCTGCCAATTACGGGTTTGTACAATTGAGGAGTGTAAATATAAGTTGTGAGGCATCACTGTCGCCCCTAAAATACCAATAGCAATATATAGCATTTCTGGATTGTGTAAAATCTCTTTCTTGGGTAGATATCCCAATAAAATCCCCCCCATGTCAGGGCGAGAAAATAGAATTTCAGCTGTAAAACAGATGCCTACTGTTGCTACCAGCATTATTACCAGGGCTTCTGTATAGCGAAAGCCTTTATGTTGCAGGAATAACAATAGCAGTACATCTAATGCTGTGATGCAAACACCCCATACTAAGGGAATACCGAATAAAAGTTGCAGTGCGATCGCACTTCCGAGTAGTTCTGCTAAATCACAAGCTGCGATCGCAATTTCACATAGTACCCATAAACAAAAGCTTACCCTTCGGCTGAAATAGTCTCGACAAGCCTGTGCTAAATCTCGCCCTGTAGCAACTCCCAAACGTACACATAATGATTGGAGTAATACCGCCATCAGGTTCGACAGCAAAATCACTGTTAACAGAGTGTAGCCAAACTTTGACCCCCCAGCGATGTCTGTTGCCCAATTTCCAGGATCAATGTATCCGACTGAAACCAGATACCCTGGTCCTGTATAAGCCATCATCTTGCGCCAAAAGCTACTGCTGTTAGGAACTCCAATACTACGGTGAACCTCTGGTAAGCTAGGTTTATTTTCTGGGGGAGTCATTTACTTTGTCGTTAAATATTCTCATATTCTTTTCATAATCTCATGAAATATAGAATAAACATCAACCTTTAGGTGAGTATAGATCAATACATTTTGGTTATACCCATTCCAATACTTCTCGCTTTGTGCATTTTTAATTCAGAATCAGGTTTTGGGAAAAGGTTAAAGGGGAAGGGTTAAAGGTTTTTTCTTTCCCTTTGCCCCTTCCCCTTTAACCGAGAAGTATTGATACCCATTCCATGCGATCCTGCGCCTTATTCATGTAGGGGCAATACTCTGCGGGTAATCCGTTGAAAAACTCGTAGAGTATGCTCCGCGTCCACATAAATTGCCTCTACAGGCTTATAGAGGCATCTTCAAACACAAATAAACGGTATCACTCCTTTAATTCCATCAATTCTTTTGTTTTCAAAGCAGCCGCTACAGGCTGAGAACATTCTCGAATCTGAGGAGAGATAGAGCAAATCGCATCTGTCGTTGTTTCAAAACAATTTGATAAGCCAATTGTTTTTAACAACCCTGTTCGTTCTAATAGTTGTTTGACTTCGGGTTGTAAACCTGTGAGAATTAAGCGGCAATTGTGCCGTTCCAAGTCATGATAAATATCTTCTAAAGCTACTAATCCAGTTGTGTCCATATTTGGCACAAAGCGCAATCGGAGAATTAAATACTTCACTTCCGGTTCATCGCGGAGGAAGGTAGCAAAGCGTTCAGCAGCACCAAAAAATACGGGGCCATCTACGCGATAAACCGCAATTTCCTTACCTAATTCCAGAGGAGTACCAGGGGGGAATACTTCGGTTTCAGGTATTTTAACTAGGCTTAAATCGCTCATCCGTTTGATGAACAATGCTCCGGCTGCAATCAATCCTACTTCTACAGCGAGAACTAAATCAAATAAGATTGTTACTAGCCAGGTGAGAATCATCACCGCAAAGTCAGAGTAAGTAGCACGCATCAATAAACCAATGGCTTCCCACTCAATCATCCGCACACTAACTACCATCAGAATGCCAGCAAGTGCTGCTAAGGGAATCTGTGCTGCTAGGGGTGCTAAAGTCAAAACAATAATGGCTAAAGCAACGCCGTGAATTACCCCAGATAGTCGGGTTTTGCCGCCAGAACGGACATTGACAGCAGTCCGAGCGATCGCACCTGTTGCCGGGATGCCGCCAAAAAATGGGATAATAATATTTGCCAATCCTTGACCAATTAATTCGCGATCGCTATTGTGTTTTTCGCTCACTGTCATCCCATCAGCCACTACGGCCGACAGTAACGATTCAATACTTCCCAGTGCAGCCAAAGCCAAAGCCGGATTAATCAGTTCTCGAATCACACTAAAATCATTCCAGTGGGGAATGCCTTGAGGCATTGGTAAAGATTGCGGAATGCTCCCAATTGTGGGTACATCCAGATGAAAATAAGTTGCTATCCCCGTTGCTAACACCAACCCCACTAAAGAACCCGGTATTGTCGTATTAATCCTAGGCCATAAAATGTTGGCTGCCATTACCACAATTGCTAACCCAACAGCAGCCCAATTTAGAGCTTCTACATGAGTTAAACTTTGCCAAAGTCCCGGTAAAAAGTGTTCACTACGTGGTAGTCGTAAACCAAAGAAATTATTTAATTGACCGCAAAATATAATCACAGCAATACCATTGGTAAAGCCTGCCGTCACTGGATAGGGAATAAACTTCACTAGCTGTCCAAGTTTGGCAACCCCCAAGGCAATCTGGATAATTCCAGCCATCACCCCAGCAATCCAAACTTTCTCAAGGCCGTACTTGGCGACAATTCCCACCAGTACTACAGCCATTGCACCTGTTGGCCCTGTAATCTGTACTGGCGAACCGCCAAAAATCGCCGCGACAATTCCCGCCACAATAGCGGTATAAAGTCCCGCCTTTGGTTCCACACCACTCGCTACTGCAAAGGCTAAAGCCAAAGGCAATGCTACCACTGCTGCTGTTAGTCCACCCGTTAAATCGCCACGCAGTCCACTAAACCAGCGATTCAGACGTAAAAGCTGTGGTTCTTCGAGGATATCAGAGATTGCCATATTCAGTTTTAACTCTTATAGACAATTTTTTGATGCACACATAGATGTGATGTAATATGTGGCAAATTAAGCATAATACCCAAAACCTTAAAGAGCCACGGGTAAAAACCCCTTTATTATAGACATCTCTGAAAAAAGCCCAAATTATATTGTCATTAGTTTGTAGGGTGCAGTCTTGAAGAATCCACCAATTTGGTTTTAGATAAAGCTACCTCATCGGTGGATCTGAATTTTCACGTTATGTGGAAAAGTCCATCAAAAACCTAACCGCTTAACCCCCTTCCCGACGCGGGAAGGGGGAAAATTCAAAGTCTCTCTCCTTTTGGCTATTGTTTGCATAAGTCCTAAGTTTGTCTGAATTAAACCTTCAATCTTCAGATTCAGGACTCAAGACTTTGTTCTGTGGTAATATCAACTGCACGAAACCGCAAAAAGCCGTGGCTACTGTATTAAAATCTCATCGGGCATCAAGAAAGCGTAAACATTCAACGCATCCTCTCCAGCGCTTGCTTGAGTATGGACACCAGTATCGTAAACAAATTTGGCTGGCAACTACTTATTCTACCCTCAATAAATTTTTCGACTTAGCACCACCCGGCTTAATTGGTGTGGCGGTGGATGTAGTAGTCAAGCAACAGGATTCTATAATTGCCCAGTTAGGGGTACGCGATGTCTTTCAACAATTTTTGATTATTTCCTTCCTGACTGTCATCATTTGGATACTAGAATCTGTTTTTGAATACGCCTATGCTCGACTTTGGCGGAATTTGGCTCAGAATATTCAGCATGACTTGCGTTTGGATGCCTACAAACATTTGCAAGAGTTGGAATTAGCTTATTTTGAAGAACGCAGCACTGGTGGTTTAATGTCTATCCTCAGTGATGATATTAACCAATTAGAGCGTTTTTTGGATGGAGGAGCAAATGATATTATTCAAGTTTCTGCAACTGTTCTAATTATTGGCGCTGCTTTCTTTATTTTGGCTCCTAGTGTAGCGTGGATGGCTTTGTCACCGATGCCATTTATCCTCTGGGGTTCTTTTGCTTACCAAAGATTGCTTGCACCTCGCTACGCTGATGTCCGGGAAAAGGTAGGTTTCCTAAATTCGCGTTTGTCAAACAATATTAGTGGAATAACTACCATTAAAAGTTTCACTGCCGAAACTTATGAAGCCTCTCGTTTGGAATTAGATAGTGATGCTTATCGCCGCAGTAATGCTAAGGCAATTACTCTTTCTGCGGCTTTTGTACCGTTAATTCGGATGCTAATTTTGGTAGGTTTCACGGCATTACTCTTATATGGTGGAATGGCAGCAGTTTCTGGAAAAATGTCTGTAGGTACTTACAGCGTATTAGTGTTTTTAATCCAGCGCTTGCTGTGGCCTTTAACAAGATTAGGCGAAACTTTTGATCAATATCAACGAGCAATGGCTTCTACTAATCGAGTCATGAATTTGTTAGATACTCCTGTCGCCATTCATACAGGTGATGTGGCGTTACCTGTGAATGAAGTGCGCGGTGAAGTGCAATTTAAAAATGTTTATTTTGCTTATAAAGATAGATTTCCAGTAATTAAAAATTTGTCTTTGGATATTCCGGCGGGGAAAACCATTGCAATTGTTGGTTCAACGGGTTCTGGTAAAAGCACTTTAGTCAAACTTTTGTTGCGGTTATACGAAGTGCAAACAGGAAGCATTACTCTCGATGGCATTGATTTGCAAAGTTTGAATTTGCAAGATTTACGCCGTTGTATTGGTTTAGTGAGTCAAGATGTCTTTCTATTTCATGGCACTGTAGCAGAGAATATTGCTTATGGTAGCTTTGAGACTACAGAGCAAGAAATTATCACGGCGGCGAAGATAGCCGAGGCGCACGAATTTATTATTAACTTGCCCCAAGGTTATGAGACAATTGTGGGGGAAAGAGGACAAAAGTTATCTGGTGGACAAAGACAACGGATTGCGATCGCCCGCGCAGTCTTAAAGAATCCGCCCATTCTGATTTTAGACGAAGCTACCTCAGCAGTGGATAATGAGACAGAAGCCGCAATCCAGCGATCGCTAGAACGGATTACAGTAGATAGAACTACAATTGCGATCGCTCATCGTCTTTCCACCATCCGCAATGCCGATTGCATTTATGTCATGGAACATGGGAAATTAGTAGAGTCGGGAACCCATGAGCAATTGCTGGAGAAAGATGGAATTTATTCTAGCCTCTGGCGTGTACAGTCAGGTTTGAGATAAGTTTCGCCCATTGTTTTGTGTCTTCATTACGAATTATTTATGTTTTTTGGCAATAATCAACCAGAATCAGGTGATAACAAGTGGCGTGTCCAGTTGGATAGGTTTGTCAAAGCAAATCAGCATGAATTGGCGGCGCTGTTTTGGGGATTGTGGTTAGCTAATGGTGACACTCAGGGTACTGTTGGTATTGATTTGCAACCAACGCCGCATTTTGTTTATTGTCCGAAAGAACAGATAGAGAATTTAAATATTAAAGTTGAGAATCGGCTGCAAGAAATTTTGGGAATTGTTGAAAATCACAAACCGGAAATAGAAGTTGTGATGATTGGGATTGGGAAGGGGGAAATTAAGTTAATTCAGTTTGCACCGGAACCAGCACCACCGATTTGTTTTGAGCAATCTGGGAAGGATGTGGATGGGTTATTAGATGTGCTGGAAGAGAGGATGAGGGAGGAGTTGAAGTTATAACTAACTAAGGCTTGTTTATTTGTATAGCAGAGTTGTTTCTAATCTTCAGGCTTTTTAAAATGAGTCGTAAGATTTTAGATATTATTCTCATTGGGCCAATTAGTACAGGTAAAAGCACACTTGGAAAACTGCTTGCTCATAAGTTAGGGATTTCACAGTGTTCTATGGATGATGTACGATTGAATTATTATAAGGAAATAAATTATGATGAGGAACTGGCAAAGCAAATAAGAGAAAAAGAAGGATTTCCAGGTGTTTATCGTTATTGGAAACCTTTTGAAGCCTACGCGGTTGAAAGAGTACTTTCGGAATATAGCAATTGTGTTATTGATTTTGGCGCAGGCCATTCTGTTTATGAAGATGACGATCTTTTCAGACAGGTGCAACAAGTTTTAGAGCCATATATAAATGTTGTGTTGATTCTTCCTTCTCCAGATTTAGAAGAATCTATCCAAATACTTAACGAACGTAATGGTGGGATTGTTAGTAATGGGTTTGATTTGAACGAGCATTTTGTTAAGCATCATTCAAATTATAATTTAGCAAAGTTTGTTGTTTATACAAAGGGTAAATCACCTGAAGAAACACGGGATGAGATACTTAAAATTGTAAAACTTTAAAACTGATTACTTGTTCTCTAGTTTTAAGTGGCTTTTTTAGATGGGTTATAACTTTAGAAAACATCTTTAGATGCTACTCTATAATACCGCGATGAATATCTAATTTTATGTTTTTAACGCAAAGGGACGCGGAGGGAAGCGCAGAGGAACACAAAGGAAGATAAGAACTCTGCGCTTGTTGTTTAGTTCATTGTTTTGTGGAAATCTGGGTAAGTTAGATTTTCGGCGCAATGCAAGATAATGTTAAATACGGCTTCATAGTGATATGAATTGTTCTTGTAGAACTTTAGACTCGGTTTTAAAGATAGGAATTAAATTTTTTGTCGCAAACAAAATTCGGCTATCAACGCTTGAAGTAATTCTATGCCATGAATATCAGGTATAGAATGATGCTTTTGCTCGTCCTCGTCAACCAGAGTACCTAAAACATTGAGATAGTCTTGTCCATTTGGTGTTAATTCACCTTTATCAATCAAGGAATCGATTACTTCTTACATAGCTAGCAATTCTTCCTCAGAAGTTACGGAACGAGGAGGAAATGGTTTTGCCCAACTGACTTTTAGAAAAACGGTATTCACACGGGAGAAAATACTCTCATCGGGGAAACCTAATAAAAGTGAAGGGTGCTAAAGTACCTGTGTTGTTTTTCCTCCCTGGTTAGAAGCCAGAAGGTTCTTAAACTTCCGTGAGGTTTTATGAAAGAGATAAAAAATAAAATTACGAATAAATTAGAACGACTATTAGAACAATGGCTAGTACCTCGTATGGTACGGTGGGGAGAATATCTAGAAACCAAAATCAGGCGCTACAAGCATCAAGAACTGAAGAGTCAATTAAAATTTTGTGGCTCAGGTTTACGATTTAAGCGAGATATTAAAATTGACCATCCGCAAAATGTCTCTCTGGGAAATAAAGTCTACATCGGCCCAGATGTCTTATTAGATGGACGTGGCGGAATTACAATTGGCGACAACACCACACTCGGATTTAATGTTATTATCCTCTCTGCCAATCACGACTATCAAAGTAATGATTTGCCTTATGAACATAATGTCTACATCCATAAACCTGTTGTCATCGGCCGCAATGTTTGGATTGGCGGAAATGTCCTAATTATTCCGGGAGTTACTATTGGAGATGGTGCAATTGTGGCGGCTGGTACGGTTGTAACTGCTAATGTTGAACCTTTAGCAATTGTTGGGAATCAACCAATGAGAACAATTAAATACCGCAATAAAGAACATTATGAACAACTCGCTAACAAGCAAGAAAATCAGGATATCTCGTAATTATTACACGATAGTAGGGTGGGGATTAAAATGCCCACCCTACTTACCTAAACTAAAGCTGGCGTATTTGCACGCTTGACTTGAGGTGTTGCAACCATCCGCATTCCGGCCGGTGTAGCGACAGTTAATCCACGGCGTACAGGATGCACAGGACGTTTATTAACTAGCGATACTTGAAAGTCAGATAGAACAGTTGCTAAGACAATTTTCATTTCATACTGGGCAAATGCCATCCCAATACAGCGACGATTACCGCCACCAAAGGGTAAATATTCATAAGGTGAATATTGTCTTTCTAAAAAGCGTTCTGGTTTAAACTGCTTAGGTTGTGGATAAACTTCTTCTCGATGATGCGCTAAATAAATACTGGGGACTATTACCGTTCCCTCTCGCAGTTCGTAGCCCATAATTGTAATTGGGGTTTTCACAATCCGAGGGAAAGCAGTCATGACAATTGGGTAAATTCGTAGTGTTTCTTGGCAAACTGCTGTCAAATAGGGCAATTTACCTACACTACTCAAATCGTGGTTAACTCCAATGGTGTTGAGTTCCTTTAGCAATTTCTCACGCACCTCTGGTAAACGATCAATCCAGTAAAAAGCCCACGTCAATGACGAAGCAGTAGTTTCATGTCCCGCTACTAGCAGTGTCATTAACTCGTCATGTAATTCTTCATCTGACATCCCTTGACCATCGTCGTAACGAGCCGCCATCATCAAACTTAGGATATCTTGGCGATTTTGATCTGCTTGGTCGCGACGTTCTCGAAGTAAAGCATAAATCAGTCGATCAATTTTTTGCCGTTGTTGCAGAACCCAACCCCACGGACTCCACGCACCGAAATCTTTTTGCATGAACTGGAAAAAGAAGGCGCTGGACATTATGGGCGAACTTATGAAGTCTAGTAAGTCACTTAGCGATCGCCTTAGTTCTTCAAAAAGCTCTCCCTCATTCAAACCAAAGACAACCCGTAAGATAACACGCAAGGTAATTTCCTGCATCGACTCACGGATCTTAAAAGGCTTACCAATTTGCCATTCATGGCTCACCTGTTGGGTTATTTTCCGAATTTCCTCACCATAAGCCCGCATCCTTTCGCCATGAAAAGGGGGAGCTAATAGTTGCCGTTGGCGCTGGTGGCGATCGCCATCCGCTAACATAAAGGAGCGATCGCCAAGTAAAAATCTTAGTCCTGTGTTTCCCCTCCCAACCTCAAAATGCCTCGAATCAGCAGTAAAAATCTGCTCAAGTGCTTCGGGTTGACTAAAATACACAAGATGGTTATCAGAGCTAGTACTCCTGATGGTGAAAGTGTCACCATAGGTTTTGGCAAAATCATCGACATATTTCACTGGCTGAGTAATAAACTTGATCATCCGCAACCAGCGTGGGATTTGAGGCCCATCAGGCAGATTGTAAGTTGCTGTCATAGGAGTTTGTAAATTTGATGGCTTCTGAATTTTATTGTTACGACTTTTCATGTTATTTAGGGTTACAGAAAGCGGTATATTCATGATTGGGGGCTAGAGACTGGAGACTGAGAACTGAAAAGAGAATAATAAAAACTCTTGTACAGACGCGATTCATCGCGTCTCTATTCCTAACTCAGCACTCCTAACTCAGCACGGGCTAAACGCCCCGCTACCGCTAACAAGAGGCAGCATCGGAAGCAAGCAGTGCCAAAAATCATCGCTATTCTCAACGGTAAAGGAGGAGTCGGCAAAACGACTACCGCAGTCAATCTGGCTGCAAACTTTGCGAAGAAAAAAAAGGTGTTGCTGATTGATGCAGATATTCAAGGTTCTGCCAGTTGGTGGTTTGGGCGCAGTCAGCAGGGAATGGGATTTGATTTATCTCAAGAAACAGATCCCAAGCTTTTAAGTGATTTAGGAAAGATAACAGGTTACGATTTAGTAGTGGTGGATACACCTCCCGCGCTGCGCTCTGAAGCATTAGTGGCGGTAGTTGCGATCGCAGATTATCTAGTTTTGCCTACACCCCCATCCGCAATGGATTTAGCTATCCTCGTGGAAACAGTCAAGGAAGCCGTCATCCCCGTGGGAACCCCCCATCGGGTACTGCTTACTAAAGTCGATACGCGCAGTATTGGGGAAGCGCTAGAAGCAAAAAACACTCTCACTAGATTAGGTATTCCTGCTTTTAATACCTTTATCCGTGCTTATAAGGCTCATGAACGAGCGGCGCTTGAGGGTGTAGCGATCGCTCAATGGCGAGGAAGTAATGCACGAGAGGCGGAGTTAGACTACCGTCGTGCAGCTGATGAATTACAGCGTGATTGGAGAAAATAATAATGGCTAGGAAACAAAGTCTCTCTGACTTACTACAAGAAGAGGCACAAAAATTTACACCCCCAGAAGGTGAATCTGCGATCGAAGTTACAGCACAAGCAATTACCGAAGAACAGGCTTCATCTGATGAAGAATCCTCAGCACAAACACCTGAGCCAAATTCTACTAAGCGTACAAGCCCAACTAAAGCTGATTTAGAAGCGACTGTTAAAGAGTTGACAAGTAATTTAGAAGCAAGCCACAAAAAAGAAGCATCTCTTGGACAAGAAGTTGCTGATTTGCAATCAAAATTATCTAAACAAAAAACATTTGCATCAGAACAAAAATCATTACTAGAACAACTAACAAAAGAACTTGAAGAAACTAAAAAAACAGCACTGCAACTTGCAGAAGCAAATTCCAAGCTTATAGAAGAAATTAATGCTTTAAAACAAACAGCAGAAGATAATTCTAAAAAACTTGTGGTCAAAGAAAGTACTGCTATCAAACCAGTCAAAGACCATTACAATCCACTTAACTACAAAAAATCACATCGTTCATCGGAAACGTTAGCTCAAAACCAACCACAAAATCAACCAAATGAGTATCCTGATAGTTCTAATGAGATGTGGTTACTTGACTAGAGTTGATATCAGTTCTTTGTGAAACTGCACAAAATCAGGTTTTGTAAAACAAGGGGCTTAAGCTCCTTGTTCTATCCAACCCCAGAGGTAATCGGTATTATACTTAGTGAATAAAAAACTGCTTTAAACTCGAAAGTTTAAAATATGCTGCGCGGTGATTTGTGGTTGTTCCAAGTGCGGAAGATGACCACAATCTTGAATCCAGATGAGATTGCTGTGGGGAATGGCTCTTTTAAATCTCATAGCATCCTTAGTACCTAAAATTTTATCAGAATCGCCCCATAAAATTAGCGTTTGTTGCAGAATTTGTGATATTTTTTTAAATCTAAAAGCACTATAACCACCACTTTTAGTAAAAGCAATCAAAGCTTGATTCCAACTGGGCATTTGTAGATGTAATGCGCCACACCATAAAGCATCGACAGAAGCAAGACTTTGATTTTTATATCCAATGCGAGAAACGCGATCGCGCACCTTTAGATTACTCAAAAATTGAGTTGCGAAATAATCTAGTGGGGGAAACATGAATTTACTTAACGGTGAACCACCAGCCAACCCCGCACTATCAATTAACACCAGCTTTTTTACGACTTCCGGGTAACTCAGCGTAAAATCAATCGCCGTCGCACCCCCCATCGAAGCGCCCACTAAAATTACAGGTTGGTTAATTAAGCTTTTCCAGAAATAATAAAGATGGGTTTTAATCGCAGTTGGGCTATAAGCAATTCCTGAGAGTCTATCTGTAAACCCAAAACCCAACAAATCCACAGCCCACGTTTCATTATCTCTAGAGAGTAGTGGCAAAAGCCGCCGAAATTCTAATACAGAACTGTCAAAGCCGTGAATTAATAAAATAGGAGTTCCACCACTCCCTTGCTTGACATAAGTTGTGGTAACTGGTTGATTAATTAAAGGAGTAGCGATCGCAGCAGTTTGAATACTCTGAGCTAGTGCGATCGAGGCAGATTCTGTCAGTTGCCCAACTGCTTGAGGAAGAAAATTCGGAAACATAAATTTCAGTTTATCGTATTAGCTTGCTTTGGCGCATCGCTGATTTTGTTAAACAACAAAATTACACAAACTAATATGCTCAAGTATTATTTGTAATACATAAAACATAGTTTAGCGGCTAATCAAAATATTCTAACTCTTGTAAAGACGCGATTAATCGCGTCTCTCCTAATTCCCACCACCAAAGAAAATTTTGCAAAATGTCAAAATTGGGACTAAAGCCACGTACAATTGATATCGCCTATCCCTTATTCCAGGAGCTAATGCCATGCCAATGGCGGTTGGCGTAATTGAAACTTTAGGTTTTCCTAGTGTTTTAGCCGCAGCAGATGCAATGGTCAAAGCTGCCGCAGTCACGATTGTGTATTATGGTCAAGCTGAAAGCGCACGTTTGTTAGTCGCCGTCCGGGGACACGTTTCTGAAGTCAATAGAGCTGTTGAAGCCGGAATCGTAGCTGGAGAGCAAGTTAAGGTTGGTACAGTAATTACCTA
This sequence comes from Nostoc sp. FACHB-133, assembly GCF_014698055.1. Taxonomy (NCBI): domain Bacteria; kingdom Bacillati; phylum Cyanobacteriota; class Cyanophyceae; order Nostocales; family Nostocaceae; genus Nostoc; species Nostoc sp. FACHB-133. The sequence continues at coordinate 115,689 of NZ_JACJSH010000020.1, read as the reverse complement.
CTACGTTGTTCCTAATCCCCCGGAAAATGTGGAAACCATATTACCAATCCATTTCACCGAAGAATCAGAACCTTTCCGCATGTTCTAAGCAATTTTGCTATCAAAATCTGTAGCGAAGCTTCGTACAATTACCTTGTAGCCCCCATATCGTTTATTCATACAGGAGATTAATAATGTCATTACAGGCAGTTGGAGCACTTGAAACGAAAGGTTTTCCTGCGGTGCTAGCAGCAGCAGATGCAATGGTAAAAGCTGGCCGAGTCACTCTTGTTGGATATATTAGAGTGGGTAGCGCCCGTTTTACAGTTAATATTCGTGGCGATGTTTCTGAAGTAAAAGCTGCTATGGCTGCTGGTGTTGAAGCCGCAGAAAATGTTTTTGGCGGTACACTTGAATCCTGGGTAATTATTGCTCGTCCCCATGAAAACGTTGAAGCTGTTCTGCCAATTGGTTACACAGAACAAGTCCAAGGGTATCGAGAATCTGTAGAAAATCCGATTGTTAGATCGAACAATCGATAGATTCAACCCTCTGCGGGGAAATTCAAAACGAAGAATCTCTACAAATGAATTTATTGAGAAGTCTATTTTAAGGCTTCTGACCATTAAAGCTTTTGAGGGTTGCATTCTTTCTGTTATTAGATTTTGCAGAAGTTGAATTTTGAAGCAGAGGGAAAGCAACAATCACAGTCAATAGTCAAAATCAATCAATATTGACTGTTGACTATTCATTTTTACTAATTTAAACGTTTTATATAACGACTTACTAAATATCCTTTTAAACACTAATTTACGTATATAAACCTCATCTATGTTGAAACCTAGAGTTTTTTAAAAGATATATTGATGTAGGTTGGGTGGAGTGAAACGCAACATTACCACCTTATTTATGTTGGGTTACACTATTGCTGCACCCAACCGACAAAACTACGGTTCTTAAGGTAGACGAAGTTTACATTTAGATAAAACAAAAATATATTAAGAAATTTAACTTAATACTATTCAGTTAAAGCTCGCTCCTCCTCCCTAATTCCCCTTAGAAAGGATGGAATTAAGCTCATTTTAAGAGGGTCGGAGGGCTTTTATAGTGCAAAATCTTATGAACACCAAGCGTATTAAGATTTAACTAAGTATTTTCCTACGTAAGGGATTGTAAAGGGTTGAAACTTATACGGGTGAAATAACGTCTGACATTGAGTTAAATTAGATTCGTTCTTAGTATTTGTTACAAAATATCAGATTTCCCCGACCCATCTCATGCAAAGGTGTATCCTCACCACTCTAGGCAGATTTCTGTTTTTAGTTAAAAAACATAACTTTACAAAAAGCTTAAATTAACAAACTTGCTCTAAATGCTTCATTTACAAGGGTTTTGGGTATTTTGGAATTGAAAGGAAAACATCAATGTAGAAATTTCTGCATAATTCTAGTGAATTAAGACGTAATAAGAGTAGAAACACTGAGCTATTTTCATGAAACTCATGAAATCTGGGGCAGCTGCCAGTTAACAATTAGGTGGGATAAATGGGGGTTGTGATGCAAACTTCAAAATTGAGTTTCGAGGAATGCAATCTCAGTATGACAACAGATATGGAAAAACTGGCTTTAGATTGGCAAAAGCGCTTGGCTACTGAATGTCCAGAGCAAAATGAAGCTGCGAGGCAAAGTATTATTCTCTGGCTATTTGGATCTGACTCAAAACGGTTTGATCTGTTAAACCCGAAGGAACTTGAGATCGCCAAACAAGCGATGGAATATCGCTGGAGGATTTTACGTCAACGTTATTTAGGCTTTGGGCGAGAACGTGCTTATCGCAACTTGATAACGCGATTAGGGAGTTTAGTGACATTACGGAATAAGATTCAGACTTGGGTTTCCCTCAGCCGCGATCGCCAGCGCAGTGTTATGGATGTATTGCAAGAAGTACTCCAAGAATTACTGCAAACTGATGCCTACATGCAGCAACAAATGGCTGATCTTGCCAAATATACAAGCGATAGGCGATTGGCAGATGCTCTGCTATTTGCCAGTGTAGAAGAATATTGTCTGCGGCCAGTACGCAATCAACCCCTATTAGCTTACCGGTTTGTAAATTACTTGCGTCGCACTCAGCGCGGTGGCTTAACCCAAGTGCCGGGTCGTGACATGATTAGACTGGTATCAGAAGAAGTCCTCACCGACGACAGTGACAATCGAGTTAACTTAGTAGATAGTCAGGCGATCGCAGAATATCAAGAAACACAACAACTAGAAGAACAACAGGCCCTACGTCAGTCCGTCCAAAAAGAATTTGAAAATTATTTACAAGAAAATCTGGGAAAAGACGCAGTAGAATGGCTACGACTGTATCTGCAAGGTAAGTCCCAAGAAGAGATCGCCCAAAAACTGGATAAGCAGACTAAAGAAGTCTACCGTCTGCGAGAAAAAATTAGTTACCATGCGGTGCGTGTTTTTGCCCTCAAAAATAAACCAGAGCTAGTAGACAGCTGGCTCTCAATTTCCTTACAAGAACATAATTTAGGGTTAACGCAAAACCAATGGCAACAACTTGATGAAAAATTGACTCCTCTAGGGCGGCAAATCCTAGATTTGCGGAAAGCAGGTAACTCAATAGAAGCAATAGCTCAACAGTTAAAACTCAAAACCCATCAAGTATTAGGCGAATGGACAAAAATTTATCTTGCAGCCCAAGCTTTAAGAACCCAAGAGTAGCCAATTCAGGCGGCGGGAGACAAGGCAAATGGGGAGTGGCGAAGTGGAGGAGTAGGGAAAGTAGGGGATTAGGGTAAGAAGAAGTATTAATTATTTGCCCAATGCCCCATGCCCAATGCCCACTTCTCAGTATTATCCCCAATCTATCATCTAAAATTCATCTTTTACTTACGTCTACTTAAGTATATATAATTTAAATTTTAACAATCAAACAAAGTATCTTTATTAACTACCTACTCAATTAGAGGCAAAATATAAATAAACACCACGCAATCAAACCTATGTTGTCTTCCGAGGGCGGACTAAATGATACCGCAGCAAATGCACAGCAAATCCTAACTGCCACTCAAACTAGATGGGAGGAAGGAGGGGAACGCGAGCAAATGTTCCAACTGATTGATAATCTTTTATCCTTTGAAGCTTGCCTCTACCATCAGATTTTGCCCTTGGGATTAGAAGACCAAAACCTCTTGCTAGGTATGGTTTATCCACAAGACAGTGAGGCACTAGATTATGTTGGCCGCATTTTGTCTTATATCAATTGCACAATGGTGATTGAGGCGATCGCAAGCGACTCTCACCGCAGAATATTATCAGCCTACCTCAACCATAAGAATACATCTCAGCTAGATGCAAAAGTTGTGCATGAGTCAACAGAGGACTTTCCCCAACAAAATACTGACAAACCTATTCCCTCCCTAAATGCCGACTCAGAATCAAATCAGCACCCCCTATTGATGGCGTTTCAGACACAAAAGCGTCAACATTCTGGACAACGTGTAGACTTGCCTCCTATCCCAGAGCTAGATCAATCATCTCAAACTCTAAGGAGTCAAGAGGGCGAGACATCCGTTGCAGTAGCAAACAATCTACCTATTTTACCTACACAAGTTCCTGAATTACTTACTCCCATTGAGTTGCTGCCAACACTACCACCAAAAAAATTACTAGAGGAATTACTAGGGCGAATTCTGGGTGGAGGAATCGGCCGGCTGTATTTAGAAAGACAAGCTTACGAAGGCAGGATACTGTGGAGTGATAATGGAATATTACAGTCTGTATTAGACAAGTTGCCGCTCTATGTTTTCCAAGGAGTACTGAATGAATTAAAGCGGTTTGCCTCCCTACCTCTCATCACGCTTGCAGAACCAAAACAGGTAGAGAAGGAATATGTATATCAAAAAAACCGCTTGTTATTACGCTTGCGAGTTATGCCGGGAACCTACGGTGAAGAGGCAACACTCCAAGTCTTGCGGGGAGCAGCATTAAAATTCTATCAACAACAACAATTGATGCGTCTGGGACGTGATGCTTTAGGAATTTCTCAACAACTAAGTTTCAAATTACATGAACTACAAGAACGGCTTTTGTTGAATCCTAGCCTTGACTCTCAGCAATCAGAGGCTTTAGCTACACTGAATCAATTAGTGAAAAACTTAGACCAACAGATAAAAATACTGGCAATACATAGCAATCCACCAACAGACAGCAAATTATAGGTCTGTCAGTGAAAGCGCTGATTTCGATCGCTTACATAATTGTTATGTTGTAATGAGACTTTAGACCGATCAACCTTAAAGGTTCATCTCAAATAAATACAAATTTTGCGATCGTACTCTGAGTAAGATTACGATTTAAACAAACTTACAGTATCAAAGTTAGTTTCCCGCTCTTGAATCCATTTGTTGCAAATATTTCATGCTAACTGAGGTTTTTAGTGAACTTTTCCCCTTGATGAGTACAGCCAACCCACAAACCTTAGAATGGCTGCTCAACGTTGCAATTGAACATGAATATCCATCGGGGCGAGCCGTTGTGATGGAAGATGCCTGGGGTAATGCCGTTTACTTCGTGGTTTCTGGTTGGGTCAAAGTCCGGCGTACTGTCGGGGACGATTCAGTAGCTTTGGCAATTTTTGGTCGTGGCGATTTTTTTGGAGAAATGGCAATTTTAGATGAATCTCCACGCTCAACCGATGTCATTGCCCTTTCACCCGTGAAGTTGCTTAGTATCTCTAGAGAGCGTTTTATTCAAATATTGTTTAAAGACCCACAGTTACATCACCGGATGCTGCAACTGATGGTGCGGCGATTGCGGCAAATTAACCAGCGATTACAAATGCGGTCTTCACCACCAGCAGTCAAACTCGCTCATACCCTAGTAACTTTAGGTGAAAGTTATGGTCAGGAATCAGACTTAGGAAGAGAAGTTTTTAACATTCCTTTTAAAGATTTAGCAGAGGTAACAGAAATCGGTGTTGAAGAAACCACCAAAATCATGGAAAAGCTGCATGAAAAAGGGTGGATCAAAATTGATAGCGCCAATAACATTACTTATCTTGTGAATTTCAAGCAGTTGATAAACTTGGCTGGCAAAGTGTGATTACTTTATCCGAGATAATCCATCATAGGTAGGGGTTGCTGAAAAAGAAAGAAAAGGTTGTACTGTCTTGGGAAATAAACGGTGTAATATACTTAGTCACAATATTGACTGCATCTTATACTGTCGCCCATTCATCACCTAAATAATTGACGTAATTATCTCTTTCATCATCTGTAACTTTTTGATTACCTAGAATAACTTGAGATTTATCCCATGTTTTGGCGTAATTGTTCCAGAATTATTTATTAATTTCAACGTTGGATGGCTGCATTGGTAAATCCCGTTAGTCGCAGCGGCAATATCTAAATTGAACAAGATTAGTACTATATCAGCTTTTCAAAATTTTTTTCTCAGAATTTCTTGAAACCACTCTTCAGTGCGATCGCCCATAGCTTCTAAAGAATATAGAGTTTCTGCTTGCTGACGACAAGTTTGTCGGTCAATTTTATCCAAATGGTTAATAGCTTCTACTAAACCTTGAACACTATCGGGTTCCACCAAAAAACCAGTTTTTCCTTCCTGGACAATTTCTGTTAAACCACCGCGACGATAAGCAATTAAAGGTACTCCACAAGCAAGCGCTTCTATTGCTACATTTCCAAATGCTTCTATCCAACGAGGAGTTACTAAAAGTGCTTGACATTTACCTAGCTCCTTTTGTAGCTCAAGAGTTGGTAGAAATCCTACATATTCTATAGGAGCATTAGGGTATTCTTGACAAATTTTTCCCCAATAAGATACATCCTGTTTTAATCCGAAGATTTTCAATTTAATGCCAGTGATTTCTGCTGCTGCTACTGCATCTTCTAGCCCTTTCTCAGGAGCTATCCTACCTACCCACGCCAAGCTCTGAGTTGGTTTCTGGCAAAATTGATAAATAGATAAATCCATGCCATTTAACAGACAAATACACCGTTCTGCAAATGTGAAAGTAGCTGCCTGTGTTTGGCTGTGAACACCAATACTACCAGGAAAATTGATTGCTACTTGTTCAATAATCTCATCCATTACATCTGTCAAAGAACCCATACTGATCAGATGTGCGAGCGGACAATTAAAAAATGGTGTTAAATAGAGTGGCAACCAATCATATGCAAAATTAACAATTAAATCATAATCAGTTTGGACTTGACGAGCATAATCCCACATATTCGCTAAAACAGAATTTTTATGCAGCAAAATTGGATCGCTACGACTCTGATTTTGCGCTGGTATCTGTATTAGTTCACCGGGAATTTGTCTAATCGGTAATGAATTGCTGATAGATCCTTGCGGTGCAACAATTTCTAATTTATGTCCTCGTCGCAGCATCTCTGTAGCAATATTAGATAAAGTTAACTCTACTCCGCCTCCCAATCCTGAACCTAGCGCGCCCATTGGAGTAGACATAAATAATAATTTATGGTACATTTCCGTCGTTAATCTATTTTTATCAACATCATTTTTTTAGCTAAATAACTTGTTTAGCAGGTTTCGCTATGGCTCCACCCAAAAAACATGTAATTAAACTCAACTCTGCTTACGGTAGCAGCGAGTTGTAATTAAGTAAGGGTGAAAAATCTCTAAAAATTGGCTCTGAAGTGTATTAAAAAATGCTTCTACAATTTTAGGCTCATCTAAATGAAAAGGAAATTCTTGATTAAAACCTTTAAAAAAATACCAATTTACTATAATTTTACCCTCAGAATTCAAAGATTGATAAAATTGTAATAACTGCTGGCTAGGGTCTGATAAATGTTCTAAAACATCAAAACACAAAATAGTATCAAATTTTTCTTTTGCAGGCATTTCAAGACTACAAATTATTTTTTTCCCCAGTCCCATTTTCTCTGCTCGATACTGAACAAAATCACGATTAATCGGATTAATATCATAATAAATAACTTGCTCCACTTGTGGACAAAGAGCAGCACCAAGGGTATGAGTTCCTATCCCTCCACCAAAATCTAACACTCTTCCTTGGGCACAATCTGCAATCAACTGCAACATATCTCCAATATAAGCATAACTTGATAGATGCCAAGCCCCCAATTCAAACAAGTAAAGTTCTCCTACTTTCTCACGATAGAAAGCAGTTGCTTCTTCCCAATTAAAATCTTTGCGTCCTAAGTTTTTTATTTCCTCTTGTCCTGCTGCTAACTTTGTCTCTATGGTTCCTGGATCTAAATGTAAAAAACCTTGTAAATGATCTTTTAAGTCAAATGAATTTTCTAAAAAGCTACTTAAGAAAGAAGGCGCAGTAGAGTTTACCATAAAATTTATATCACAATGAAATCAACGTATTCTATTATAGAATAGATATATACCGCTTTGACTTATTAACACTTGTAAACATCGATAAAAAATGTAGTATATTTGAGCAATAGTTTCTAAAAATAGGGATTTTCATGAAGATTGCCTTAGTCGCTGGAGGCTATATTCCTGCACCTCCCTTATCAAGTTCTATTTTGACTCTTATCCAAGAGTATAAATATTTTTTAGATAAGATTGGACATCAAGTAGATATTTTTAATAATAAAGATGTTAATGGAGTTATAGATAAAATCAATAATGGAAATTATGATTTTGTACATTTACACGCCTATGAATTTGCTAGTCAATTCAATAAAAGCCTAGAGCAAAAATATTGTTTTAGTTGTCATAATGGCTATTTTTTAAAAAAAGATAAATGGGAAGAAGATTTTAAAGAAGGATTTCAACATTACCTAAATGCACCTGGGATAATTGCCCTTTCTAATCCAACAAAAAATATTTTTATTAAAGCAGGCTATTCTGGATATATATCAGTGCAAATAAACGGTATTGATACTCAAAAATTGAATTTTAAAGAACAAGGAAATAATAAAGCTATTTGTTTGGGTTGGATTCAACCCAGAAAGCAGCAGAGATTGCTAGCAGAAACGATTGATGGTAAGTTAGGATTAGATTTTGTTGGGCCTTTAGATGACCCTACTTTTAAAGAAGGAACCACGACAAAATATTTAGGTATCTGGAGTTTAAAACAAGTTTATAATAATCTCACAGATTATAATTGTTTAGTTTTAATTAGTAATGGAGAAATTGCACCGCTTGTAGTATTAGAAGCAATGGCAGCAGGTTTATGTGTCGTTGTTTCAGAATCGGCTAGTGCTAACTTACACTCCAAAGAATTTATTAAAGTTTTGCCAGATGATACATTCACTAATTCTACCGCCGAAAATAAAAAAATTGTTTGTGACACAATTATTGATTTAATTGAGAAAAATAAATCTTTTCGCCAAGAAATTGTAGAATATGTCAGAGAAAATTTTGATTTTAGTCACATCATCAAAAACTATATTCAGATAATTGACGATTTTAGCAAGTTTGATTATTAGTAAGCCATCAATCAGTAACTGTGTATGTCTAATACTGCATCACAGCAATAGACATGGGGTTAGCAGCGATTTTTGCAGCAAAAATTAGGATATTTAAGGAAAAATGAATTATGAATAAAGAAACGATAGAATTTATTGACAGAACATTGTTAGCAGATGGAGATTATGTTTCAGTTGGGCTTGAAATTATCAAACCAGATAAATGTTTTCCCAATATGATTGTAGAAGATATAAATACTTCTGATTTGCATTCTCTAAAACGTGAAATTCCTCATAATCTGTATGTAGATAAAAGAGAAACAGATGTAGGATTTCTCAGTCGGGATGAAGCACATATTCTTTATAATACTGCTCATAAGTTTAGGGATAAAAAAGCTTTAGCTATTGGCTGTTGGTATGGTTGGTCTGTCTGTCATCTGGCATTAGCAGGAGTAAAATTAGATGTAATTGATGCTCTATTAGCCAGAAAAGATATTCATGAAAGTGTAACTAACTCTTTGCGATGTGCAGGTGTCATGGACTCAGTTAATCTAGTAAGTAGTAATATTCCACAAAAAATAGAGGAGTTAGACGAACAATTACAACGCAAGTGGTCGTTGATTTTTATTGACGGAACTAATGAAGCTATAAATTCACTCAATTATGCAATTATCTGCGAACAATTAGCAGAGACAGAAGCTTTTATTCTATTTAATAACTTAAATTCTCCCGATGTTACCCAAGGCTTAGATTACTTAAAGCGAAAAGGGTGGAACACAATGATTTATCAAACAAGACAGATTATGGGAGTTGCTTGGCGTGGCAATATTGAGCCAGTCCAACATCAGCCAGATCCAAATGTTAATTGGAGTGTACCAGAGCATTTGCAAAACTATCATGTAAGTGAATTATCATCAGATTCAGTAAATGAATTTATGGAAATTATTACTGCTATCCGACCTTATACCTTATTGGGCGAAATACGCTTATTTTCACTTTACTCTCTAGCAAAAAAAATTTGTATAGAAGATATTCCCGGAAATTTTGTTGAATGTGGAAGTTATAAAGGGGGAGCAGCAGCACTTTTAGCATCCGTAATTAAGCGATACAGCTTGCGCCCACGTCTACTTTATGCCTGTGATACTTTTGAAGGAATGCCCGAACCGACGGAGATAGATATATATAATGGAATACCTGCAAATGAAACTGGGTTTGGAGTTGGCACTTTAAAAGCTCCAATTGGAGAAAATATACAAGCGATTTGTCAATTGTTAAAAGTCCAAGATATTGTTGTACCTGTTAAGGGTTTGTTTGCTAATACATTGCCTCAGTATAAATCAGAGATAGGCAATATTGCTTTTATGCACGCTGATGGAGACTGGTATGAATCAACAATGGATATCTTCAATACGCTCTATGATAGCGTTGTTATTAATGGGATGATTCAGGTGGATGACTATGGCCATTGGGATGGTTGTCAAAAAGCCTTACATGACTTTGAGCGTTTGAAAGGGGAGAAATTTAAATTACATCGAATTGACTACACTGCGGTGTGGTTTAGGAAGGGTTAAACAATATTTAACAGCCCAATATTTTTAGAAGGATGTCACTTAATTTTTGAGTTATGCATTGGTCTGTTAAATATCTCCCTAAGTTTTATTAAATTTGAATAAATCAGGTATTTTTTACCAGACTAAAGTACAATCCCCAGGATCTAATATGCCAACTTCTTTATTGACTTTGATTGTAGGAATGATTTTAATTAACTCTTCTTTTGTATATGAATTAAAATCTTCTGGATTGATTTCATTGTATGTAATATAGCCTTTGGTGGCAGAAAGAACCACCTTTTCTAGATAAATATCTTGTATTTCTCGTCTCAGTTCCGTGAAGGCATAATTGCTAATTACAAGATCATAATTCTCTTTAGGTAATTGATTCATTGTCTTATAGACTATCGTCGTGTTTAATGGGTAATGATCTAAATATCTTTGAGCTAGCATTAGCACTGGTTTTAGATCAATCAACGTATATGTTTTTACCTTAAAATAACTACTGACAATTCTACATAGCCCTCCATAACCAACTCCGATTTCACATATATTTAAGTTGTCTAGAGTGCCAAATTCAGATTCTAAATCTGACAAAATTTTTATGTATCGTAGGGTAGGTGCTGCGATTGTCCCAATGCCCTCGTAATCAAAAACTATAGGATTGCCAATCCGATCATTTTTAAGAAATTCATTAATCTTACTCAATACTTTAGAGGAAGAATTTTTGGTTGCTTCCAGATACTCTAAGCCTTGACCGAAGTCGTCGTGTTCTAATGCGATCTTGTATATTTCATTGCGACGAAAATCTTTAAATATGGAAGAATCCAAGCTAGCTTTTAAACAGAATTCAGGATAGTCAATATTGTCAGTCAGGCTGGTTTGTAAAACCTTATCTTGGGAGTTCATGCTTACTACTGTCCTTATTTAGGCATAACTATTTATTCAACTTAGTTGCCCAGCTAGTCTATAAATGAAGAGTCATAAGTCACTTATAAATAAAAGCTGAATACAGAAGAGTCTATGAATAGTTCTTCTGTAAGCTACCAAGCAGATACTGTGATAGAGGTCGATGCTTAATAGTTCTCTTATCTCAGAGTTTAGTTACAAAACTGACCTCAACTCTTACGTGTAAAATTACCATACATCAGCTAGAGATTCAGTATTTTGGATAAAACAACCCAAATACTCTCTATGACAGCGTTCTCGCTAATGGTATAATTATAATGCTGATGAGTAACTACGGTTATTGGAAAAATTATTATACCAATTATTTCTGAAACTGCACAAAATCAAGGTTAGTCACACTTGGGTCTTAGTCACAAAGTCTGACAAACCTCACAGGTAATCGGGATCAGAAAGCTTTACATGAGTTTGAACATTTGAGAGGTAAGCAATTTAACCTTCATCAAATTGCCTACACTATGGTGTATTTTAAGAAGAGTAAATTCATATATACTCAGCACATATAAAAATAGATTAAATATATAAAAATAAATACTTCCATACGGAGTTTTTAGTCTAATTATTAATTTATATATGAAGTTTTCAATTATCCTTTATTCTTCATAATTATATATTTTAATTTTCACTCTTCAGATAATGCAATTGATTAACTACTTGGCATGAAATTTACTCTTTTTAAATCCCAAATTCAAAAAACTTTCCGCCAGACGACCCATTCTGCTTGGCGGCTTTCGCTGGTAGGAATTATTCTGAGTATATTTTTAATTTTCTTATATGGTTGTCAGGGGACATTCCAGAATAATGATAGAGTAATTAATTTGAGTTTATGGCAATCCATAAATCCTCCTGCTAATCGGGATGTGTTTAACAAACTAGTAAATAAATTTAATCAAACTCATACTGATATCCAAGTAGAATCTATCTTCATAGGTCAACCCCAATTGCCAAAAATATTAACAGCAGTTGTGGGCAATACACCTCCAGATATTCTGTCATTCGATCCTCAATTGACAGGTCAGTTTATGGAACTAGGGGCAATTCAACCTTTAGAAGAATGGCTGGATAAATTGCCATTGAAGTCGGAAATTAGCCCCAACCTATTGGAGGAATTAAAATTAGACGGTCATCTTTGGTCAATTCCACTTTATACGAGCAATCTAGGGATTTTTTACCGACCTAAACTTTTTCAAGCTGCCGGAATTACGCAAATTCCTAAAACTTGGGAAGAGTTAAGGGAAGCCGCCAAAAAACTGACCATAGACCGGAATGGTGATAATAAACCTGAACAGTACGGAATGTTGCTGCCTTTAGGAAAGGGAGAATGGACTGTCTTTAGTTGGTTTCCTTTTTTATTGGGTGCTGGCGGCGAGGTAGTGACAAATAACCGTCCGAATTTAACGAATCAGGCAGCTATTAGTGCCTTGCAATTCTGGCAAAACCTCATGAAGGATGGATCAGTAATGCTTTCGCCTCCAGAACGTGGTTATGAAGAGGATGGTTTTATCACGGGCCGGGTTGCGATGCAAATCACGGGGCCTTGGACTTACATCATGAAGTCTAATGTTGATTATGAAGTGTTCCCTATACCTGCAAGTGTTGAGCCTGCTACAGTGACAGCGACGGGAATATTGTATCTAATGAAGACCACGCCAGCAAGAGAGAAAGCAGCACTCAAATTTTTAGAGTATGTTTTGAGTGAAGAGTTTCAAGAAGAATGGAGTGTCGGAACGGGTTTTTTACCAGTTAATATCAAAGCTGGTCAAAGTGAAGCTTTTAAGGAATTTATTAGCAAAAAACCTGTTTTAAAAGTATTTATGGAGCAGATATCTGTATCACTTCCTCGACCAATTATTGCTGGATATAGTCGTCTTTCTGACAGTCTGGGTCGAGCGATTGAGGCGACATTACTAGGTGAGTCTGCCGAAAAAGCACTTAAGGCAGCACAAGAACGTTTAGAACTTATTTGGGATGACAAATGAAAATCCTGAAGAAACTCTAGTTTAGCGATGTAGATTTCTTTTTAATGTACACAAACCAATTGCTGGTACAGCTCCCAGTATGATTGCCGTAAGCCCTTGTCCACTCCAATACAATATAAAATTACGGCTTGCTTCTGGAATCAGATTTTGCACCAGAAAAAGCATCCAAACCAAAATAGTAATTAGTAAGAAAGAAATTGAGGGTAGAAAATTCCACCACCAAATACCTGCTGTATATCGTCTGAGTACCAGCCATTGGCAAAGCCCCAGCCAAACACCCGAAATTATATATGCGATCGCAGATAAAAATCCGAAAATAAAAGTTTCTTCAGGTGATGATGAGGCTATAGATGAAATGTAGTTGATCCAGGCTGTAGAAACACCGTTGGCAATCAGCCAACCAATGCTAGTCGCAAATAGCCATTGTAAACCCGGTAAATATCGGTAAAGAATCAGGGCTTGGTCAGCAGCAAAAATTAAGGCAAATACAACATTACTGAGACTTCTGACCAAAATACTCCATATTTGTGCCTGGAGAGCAATACTCGGTGAGCTTTGGAGAATAATTTTCTCTAAGGCGATACTGGCAACGCCACCCACAACCCATCCAATCAGGGTCATTAAGGTAAACTGAATAAAGAACCTCTGTCGCTGCGATCGCGGAATCAAAAAGTTTCCTGAATTAAGCTCGTTTTTAGCAGATGCAACACGATCGGGACTATTAGAGTCAGTTTCCATAAGAATATTAGGGTAGCGATGGAATAGGGAGATTAGGAAGATAGGGGAGCAGGGGGAGAATGAGTAATGCCCACTCCTCAGTTAAATATTGATTCTTGTTTTATCCTATTTCTCACTCGTCAGTCGCTATTTTCTATTATTTGCTACTCTTTAAACGCAAGTCTCTTATGTCAATAATAGCAGTATATTCTCAATAAATCCTGAATTAATCTCATTAACTTAAGCTTATTGCTAAAGGCTTAAGAGTCGCCTGTCATAGATATATGCCTAACACAACGCCAGTTGCTACCCTGTGGGAATGCTAATAGCGTAGCTTGCTTCCCCGTAGGGGTACAAGTCGGTATCACCCAACCCAGTGGCTTCCTTACAGAAATTTTATTTTTACTTTATAAATAATCTTTTAACTTTAGTTCCGATTATCAGGATACCCGTTGAAAATCCTTAAAGATGTGTATACACATCTTTTACTTTTTACAGCTTGGCGATATCACGGTATTCTTTATGCAGTACGAATCGTTTTTAGACTTCCAAAACATAAGAGACTACTCTAGTAATACTAAATCATTCGTGAGAAAGAAAATCCCTGAAAAACGTATTTTTAATCTCATTATTTTTTAACATTTAAATTCATATTTATATATAAAACTTTGAAAACATTTTTTATTTCTACTTAGTTAGACAATTGAAATATATTTAGTAATAGAAGCTTTATCAATGAGTGTTCAATAGTTTGTGCAGGGCAGCCACTTTATGTCAATAAGAGCAGTATATTGCAAATAGAATCTTATTAGCCATGCTTGTTGCTAAAGCTTTAGGTGTATTCCATCGTAGACATCGCTTTGAGACTTGGAAACTAAACCAAACGAGAAATGCTGATTTTTTCGTTGTTTCTTAACCTTAGTTGCGATCGAGAGCAATCAATTTAGATGGGTTTGCCCTACCATTACCCTTTTGCTGCCAACCTGTTGAAAAAGCGTAATCCTAGAATGATAAGCTAAACAGTGGCATAAAAATTGTGACTTAGGATGAAGTGATAAATGGGTGTTCCTTCAACAACTCCTCATCTCTTACGGGCTGCTCGCGGTGAAGTAGTAGATCGTCCCCCTGTATGGATGATGCGACAAGCGGGACGATATATGAAAGCATATCGAGACTTAAGAGAGAAGTATCCTTCGTTTCGCGATCGTTCGGAAATTCCAGATGTAGCAATTGAAGTTTCCTTGCAACCGTGGAAAGCCTTCCAACCAGATGGAGTAATTTTATTTTCTGATATTGTCACCCCATTACCTGGTTTGGGGATTGACATGGATATTGCGGAAGGTAAAGGGCCAATCATTCATTCCCCCCTCCGCACTCAAGAACAAATTGATCGTCTGCATCCCTTAGAACCAGAAGCAGCCCTACCATTTATCAAGACAATTTTACAAGCGTTGCGTTCTGAAGTAGGCGATAAATCAACGGTGTTAGGCTTTGTGGGTGCGCCGTGGACATTAGCAGCTTATGCAGTTGAGGGAAAAGGTTCTAAAACCTACTCCATCATCAAAAACATGGCATTCTCAGATCCGACGATACTGCATCAACTGTTAACTAAATTAGCAGATGCGATCGCCATCTATGCCCGCTACCAAATTGACTCTGGCGCTCAAGTTGTGCAAATGTTCGATTCTTGGGCGGGTCAGTTGAGTCCTCAAGATTATGACACCTTTGCTCTCCCCTATCAGCAGCGAGTTTTCCAGCAAGTCAAACAAACCCATCCCGATACACCATTGATTTTGCTCGTTAGCGGTAGTGCGGGTGTGTTGGAAAGAATGGCACAATCTGGCGCTGATATTGTCAGTATAGACTGGGCAGTGGATATGGCAGATGCACGAGCCAGATTGGGTAAGCAAGTCAAAGTTCAAGGAAATCTTGACCCAGGCGTGCTATTCGGCTCTAAACAGTTTATCCGCGATCGCATTCTCGATACCGTTCGCAAAGCTGGTAATTGGGGTCATATTCTCAATCTCGGTCATGGTGTCCTTCCAGAAACTCCCGAAGAAAATGTCGCTTTCTTCTTTGAAACCGCAAAGGAATTGAATCTTGCAGGAGTTAAGAATTAGGAGTCATACAATTTTAGATTTTAGATTTTAGATTTTAGATTTTTCTTTCAATCCAAAATCCAAAATTCAAAATCTAAAATTTCCAGAGTTATAAGTTATCAGTTGCAATTCGGAACTTTTAACTTTATTCTTAACTCTTTAGTTTTAACTCCTAACGTTTGATAAATTTTTATGAGCCAGAAACGCATCTTAGTGACTGGTGCAAGTGGTTGTGTAGGTCATTATTTAACAGAAGCCTTAATTAAAGAAACAGATCATGAACTGTATCTGCTAGTTAGGAACCCCAGCAAACTGCAAGTTGATACTAAAGCCCGTTCAGGTATCAACGTTTTACAAGGTGATATGCAAAATATTCGCCAGTTTGCCGACTTACTATCCACAATTGATACGGCGGTACTCACTGCCACAGCCTGGGGTGGTGATGAAACATTTGATATTAATGTCGTCAAGACTATAGAATTACTCGAATTGCTAGATCCAGAACGTTGCCAGCAGGTGATTTATTTTTCGACAGCTAGCGTTTTGGATCGCTATAATCAACCATTAAAAGAAGCTGGTGAAATTGGGACAGATTACATCCGTTCCAAATATGAGTGCTTACAGAAAAAAGAAAAATTAGCGATCGCATCCAAAATTACCACAGTTTTTCCGACTGTAGTATTGGGCGGTGATGCGAATAAACCCTATTCTGCTGTCACATCTGGTATTACAGAAGTGACGAAATATATTAATGTGATTCGTTTTTTGGAAGCAGATGGCAGTTTTCACTTTATCCACGCACAAGATATTGCCACTGTCGTGCAATATTTAATCGATCATCCTGCCAAAAACGATCAACCATGTCGGCTTGTTTTGGGTCAAGCACCGTTAACTGCTAATCAAGCAGTAGAACAAGTTTGTGCTTATCTGGGGAAAAAGATTTACTTTCGCATTCCCATCTCTATAGCATTGGCTAATTTGATTATTGTTCTGTTTCGTATTCAAATGGCTGCTTGGGATAGATTTTGTATGAACTATCGGCATTTCACTTATGAAAAATTCATCAATCCCGATAGTTTAGGCTTACCAAATTATTGTGCAACCATGAGCGATGTTTTAAAAATTAGTGGCGTTGAACGTGCTGATTGAGAAAATATCTATTATTTGCTAATGATAACGGTCATTTGTAGAGACGGCGATTTATCGCGTCTCTTACCTTAACCGAGCCGTATTGGCCCAAGTCCTACTGATATGAATTTAGTTTGCAGCCTGGTGGTAGTTAGAAAAACCAGAAATCTCTTGATTCCTGTTTCAACATGCTTTTCTTTTTGCCGATTAGCTGCAAGAAGACCAGTCGCTAGCCGCCCATTAAAGGGAAAAATATCGGTGGTAAGATAAAACAACTTTAATAAAAAGTCAATAACTCTTTATTTTCGTTAGAGTGGGATAACAATCAAAGTGTGAGGATTGATACTACATGCGAATCTTGTTAGTGTATCCAATATTTCCTAAAACTTTTTGGTCTTATGAAAAAATCTTAGAGTTAGTCGATCGCAAAGTTTTATTACCACCTCTGGGTTTAGTCACAGTAGCCGCTATTCTGCCCCAAGAATGGGAATTCAAGCTGGTAGATCGCAACATCCGTCCAGCAACAGAAGAAGAGTGGGCATGGGCAGATATAGTAATTCTCTCTGCGATGATTGTCCAGAAGCAAGATTTACTTGAGCAAATCCAGGAAGCCAAAAAACGTGGCAAGTTAGTCGCAGTCGGTGGCCCCTACCCCACCTCTGTACCTCACGAAGTTGAAAATGTTGGCGCAGATTTTCTGATTCTGGATGAAGGGGAAATCACTCTGCCTATGTTTATTGAGGCAATTCAACGGGGTGAAACTTCTGGAACTTTCCGCGCTACAGAAAAACCTGATGTCACAAGCACGCCAATACCCCGCTTTGATTTATTGGAATTGAATGCTTATGACATGATGTCGGTGCAGTTTTCGCGCGGGTGTCCCTTCCAGTGCGAATTTTGCGACATTATTGTTCTCTACGGCCGCAAACCACGCACCAAAACCCCAGCCCAACTGTTAGCAGAGTTAGATTGCCTCTACGAATTGGGTTGGCGGCGGGGTGTGTTCATGGTAGATGACAACTTTATTGGCAACAAGCGAAATGTAAAATTGTTGCTGAAAGAGTTAAAAGTCTGGATGGCAGAACACAAGTATCCCTTCCGATTTGACACTGAAGCTTCAATTGACTTAGCCCAAGACGCAGAAATGTTGGAGTTGATGGTTGAGTCTGGTTTCTCGGCAGTGTTTTTGGGAATTGAAACGCCGGATGAGGATAGTTTGCAAATGACCAAGAAGTTTCAAAATACTCGCAGTTCTTTAACTGAGGCAGTGGAAACTATCATCAAAGCGGGATTGCGCCCGATGGCTGGGTTTATTATCGGCTTTGATGGCGAAAAAGCAGGTGCAGGCGATCGCATTGTCCGCTTTGCGGAACAAGCAGCTATTCCCTCTACTACCTTTGCAATGTTGCAAGCGTTACCTAACACCGCGCTTTGGCATCGCCTGAAAAAAGAAGGACGACTGCGGGAAAATCAAGATGGAAACATCAACCAGACAACATTGATGAACTTCCTCCCTACCCGTCCCCTAGAAGAACTTGCTAGAGAATATGTTGAAGCGTTTTGTACTTTATACGACCCAGTAAATTACTTGGATCGTACCTATCGCTGTTTCTTAATGATGGGTTTGCCGAGTTGGAAAGCACCAGCAAAAATGCCAGAGTGGATAGTTGTCAAAGCCTTGCTGATTGTAATTTGGCGACAAGGAATCAAACGGGAAACCCGTTGGAAATTCTGGCACCATTTGTTTAGCATTCTCAAGCATAATCCTGGAGTGATTGAGCATTACATCTCTGCTTGCGCCCACAACGAGCATTTTCTAGAGTATCGCCAAATTGTGCGCGATCAAATTGAAAGTCAGCTAGCTGAATATCTAGCACAAGGGGCTGAACAGCCTTATGTGCTAGTCAAGGAAAAAGCCGAGGAAAAAGCTGAAGCGGTAGTTAGTTAAACGTGGTAACGGATAAGCCAATCGTAAGTGATTGATCGCATCTTCACCCGTACATTTGTACGGGTGAATTTACGTTTATAGCTAGTGGCATTTATGAATGAAAATAGTTTTTGTAGAGGCCGGTTTCCCCCCTACCTCTCAATACTTCTCGGTTAAGCATTTTTAATTCGGAATCGGATTTTGGGTAAAGGGTACTGGGTTTGGGTTAAAGGTTTTTTCTTTCCCCTTCCCCCTTCCCCTTTTCCCCTTAACCGAGAAGTATTGCCCTGCCTCTTGTCTCCTTCATATTTTATCTACCGCGATCGCGTTCTAAATCATCAATCACTTTTTGCAAATACCACTCGTCTGACATACCAGGATGATAATCCTGTTTCTGCTGAATCAATCTTTCGGCAATTTCCCAATATCCCCCAACCATTCGCAAAAGTCGCTGATGTAGCAGGTTATATTTTTGCTTTTTTGACTGTGGACTAAATTTCTGGATTTTTTCTAGGCTACTTAAAACTTGTTGATAATTTCCCCAGTCTTCTTGTTCACAAAAAATACTCGCCGCCCGTTGATAATCTTCCACGGCATTTTGCATTTCTTCTAAACAAGTATAGGCAATGCCACGATTGTAGTAAGCTTGAGCATCATCAGGATTTATTTGCAGCGCTTGGGTGTAATCTTGAATTGCACCCAGATAGTTGCCCGTCGTGCGATAGGCATTACCTCTGGCAATATAAACTAACGCATCTTGTGGTTGCATCTGGAGTGCTTGATTAAGATCCGCGATCGCACCTTGATGATCTCCCAATATAGAACGGGCTTTACCTCGGTTGCGATAGACAATGGCATCTTGAAAATTTAGTCGCAATGCTTGATTAAAATCTGCGATCGCTTCTCGATAATTTCCCATTTTACAACGCACAACCCCACGACAGCAGTAAGCTTGGGCATCTTGTGAATCGGCTTTTAATACCCAGTTTAAATCGGCCAGTGCCTCTTGGGTATCTCCTTTTTCAGCTTTTTCTAATAACTGGGTGAAATAATCATTGGTGGATAAAATTGGCGCATTTGGGGAACGTGATTGTTGTACAACAGGTAATTCTTGGGGTTGTAGCTGTTTAATTCGTTCCAGACACAGCCGACAGTTTTCTTTATCCTGTTGTTCTAAATATAATTGTGCTGCTTTTTTAAAGTTAGCGATCGCATCTTGAACATAACCCTGTTTGCGCCGCACCATTCCCCGCAGATTATAAGCCGCAGCATAATTGACATTGAGACGAATAGCGCGTTCAACATCTTCCAGCGCCCCTGGTAAATTTTTCAGCGCCACCCTAGCCAATGCACGACAATAATATGCTTCTACACTCTCAGGATTAAGTTTCAGAGCTTCAGTATAATCTGAAACACCCTTAAGGATTGCTCCTGAGTCATAATATGCTAAACCCCTTTGTAAGTAAGCTTCGGCAAAGTAAGGTATCAGTTGTAAAGCATGGCTAAATTCCTCAATTGCTCCGGCGTAGTCTTTTCTCCTAGCCTTTTCCAACCCTCTATTGTAAAATTCGTCATTCATAACATTTTCAGTTAGTTGAATTCCAGCAAGCTTGCTTCGTAGCCTAACCTATCCACTCACTCTTAATATTCTAAGTATTCAGCGTATCTTTGCTTAATTTCGGATTTGCAGTGAATTAAAACGAACAAACCCCGTAAATTTTATCGGCGATATTCATGCAATTGAATATTATACACTCCAGATTCTAGAGTTAGATTTAGTACAAATCTTGGCTCAAAAATTTGATTAATATTATCAATAATGAGTTATACCAATGAAAATCAGAACTATCACAACAGGTATATCACTTCAATCTTCACAAGATCAGGAAACAATTAAGCAAGCTGCTGAATTTAATCAGCAAGCAAAGATTCTCTTTGAAAAACAAGGATACGAAGTACAAACAACTAGAATCGCCACTAATAGCTGGGAAGAATATCTGCAAGGTTTGTCAAAAATCGCAATTATCAATGAAATTCAAACTCTAGAACAACTTTGCCAAAGTTTGAATATCAGCTTTTTCAATATTGGTTATGCCAGTAAGCCTGAAACTATAAATATAATTCCAGATATCAACAAAAATACATCGATTATTTACTGCTCTAGCAAAATTGGCGACAGGGAAACTGGCATCAATTTTGAGAATGCTAGAGAATCCGCTAAAGCTATTAAACGTATTTCCCAAGAAAGTGAAAATGGTTATGGCAATTTTCGTTTTTGTGCATGGGCAAACTGTCAGCCAGGCATCCCATTTTTTCCTACAGCCTACCATACAGGCAATACATCTTTCGCTATAGGTTTAGAGTTAGGTGACTTGGTAATGCAAGCATTTTCACAAGCTAACAATATGATAACAGGAGAGCAAAACCTACAATTACTTTTAGAATCCGAATTAAATCAAGTCGCGGTTATTTCCGAAAAAATATCTGATAGATTCGCCATTACATATACAGGAATCGATACCTCTCTAGCCCCATCCTTGGATAAGAAAAACAGTATTGCTTTTGCTTATGAAAAATTGATTAATGGTAAGTTTGGGCATTCTGGAACTCTCAGCATTTCTGGTATGCTGACTCATGTACTGAAAAATGTATCAGTAAAAATCTGTGGTTACTCTGGGCTGATGCTTCCAGTTTGTGAAGATGTGGGACTGGCTACCAGAGCTAATGAGCAAACTTATGATATTACAAATTTATTATTATATTCAGCCGTTTGTGGTTGTGGACTGGATACAGTTCCGATTCCGGGTGATATAACGATAGAAAAAATTGCAGCTTTATTAATTGATATGGCAACTTTAGCCATCAAGTTAGATAAACCACTCTCAGCTAGATTATTTCCAATTCCAAACAAAAAAGCTGGGGAAATGACTACATTCAATTCCCCATATCTGGTAGATTGCAAAATATTTACATTTGACTAAAATCATTCCGAAAGCAAGCTAGGAGAAGTTAGTACAAAAACATCCCTACTTCCTTGAGCGTTATGCTGTGGTTTTATGGGAGTGGTGAAGTGGAAAAAATCATGATCGTTAACTAATAAAAGTTCTCCCGGATTTAGAACTTTGCTAAATACAGGATTTTCTTTTTTGGCAGCATATAGATGTGTTTCTCCACCTTGAATATTATCTCTATCTACTGAAAATATGCCAATAAAATCAGTACCATCTTGATGGATACCTTCAGGTGCTGGATTACCCAAATTATCTAACGAACAAATAGTTCTAATTTGATGAACCCCAATTTCCGCTTCAGGATGAAGTTTACAAGAATCACTAAATGCTAAGACTAGATTTCTAAAAATATCAAGTTCTATGAGTCCATCATCTAATTCTGCGAACTCTCTTTTTATATCACCCACCAATGGATTATACTCTTTACTTTGAAAGAGATAGCCATGAGGTAATTTGATTAACTGATTTCCAGAAACTGTGAACCGAGATAATCTTCTGGAACGATAGTTGCCTTTGATGTAAGGATCAATAGGCATATTACTAAAAAATGGCTTGAAACCTTCTGGATTGATTGAATTTACTTTTCTTAGAGTAAACAGAAAAGCATATTCTAATTCCGTTGCTGTCTCCAATTTTTGCATAGGATTTACCTCCTTGCACGTTGAAATCTCCCGGATTTTTTATGGGAGGCTTATAATGCTTAGTATATGCTACTTTTTATTACTATGTTGTCAATTTAACTACAAAAGTTGACAATCTATGATATATAAAGTTGTTTGATTTCTGTCACAGGGTGGAGTCGCGGCTGCAAAGATTTACTGTTGAGAGTTAGGTGGGTAAAGAATCGACGTATATTTACTAGCAGCAACAAGGTTTTATAATGATGGATTGGCTTTACCGTTACCCACCTTTGTATCCGGGTATTTTACTCAAGCGTTACAAGCGATTTTTTGCTGACGTTCAACTTACTTCTGGCGAAATAGTGACAGCACACTGTCCTAATACAGGGCCAATGACTGGAGTATCAACTCCCCAAAGTGCTGTACAGCTTTCCAAAAGTGATAATCTTAACCGCAAATTGGCTTACACTTTAGAACTAATTGAGGTACATGACAATGAGCCGACTTGGGTAGGCATAAATACTTTTTTGCCCAATCGGGTGGTAAAGCTAGCTTTGGCAAAATATCTTTTCCCCGAATTGGGTGAGTATAGCCAAATCAAGGGCGAGGTGGTTTATGGGCTAGATAAAAAAAGTCGAGTAGATTTTTTCTTGACGGGGAGTGATGAGGAGCGCCCGATTTATTTAGAAGTTAAAAATACAACTTTGTCTGAGGGGAGACTAGCTTTATTTCCCGACACGGAAACTACAAGAGGACAAAAGCACTTGCGAGAACTAATGGCGTTGCTACCTCTAACTCGTGCGGTGATGCTTTACTTTATCAATCGGGGTGATTGTACAGAGTTTTCCCCCGGCGATCGCACAGATCCTGTCTATGGTAAATTATTACGGGATGCGATCGCTCTTGGTTTAGAAGTCTTACCTTGCCGTTTTGATATTTCCCCCGAAGGTATCCGTTATTTGGGTTTAGCAAAACTCAAAATTTGATTATACTTAATTAAACAATAAACCCATCTAGACAGGATCTAGATGGGTTTGTTGGTAGTTGGTGTTTACTAAAAAACATTCAACCAGATTTTAATCAAGAAACGACTATAGGTAGTCGCCACCCCAGAAATAGCATTCACTATTCTGAAGTTTGCTTATGCAGGAATCAAAACTGTGTCAATTACGTGGATGACACCGTTATCAGCAGCAACATCTGCTGTTGCAACTTTTGCATCATTGATTTTAACGCCATTAGAAGCGTCAATTTTTACATCTGAACCTTCAACTGTTTTAGCTGTCTTCAGTTTAGCTACATCAGCAGCCAGTACTTTACCTGAGACTACATGATAGGTCAAGATTTTCTTGAGCTTTGGAATATCTTTCAGTAATGCGTCTACTGTACCTGCTGGAAGCTTGTTAAATGCTTCATCTGTGGGTGCGAAGACGGTGAATGGGCCATCACCTTTCAGTGTATCTACCAGACCAGCCGCTTGGATTGCTGCAACTAGTGTCTTGAAAGAACCATTGTTAGTGGCAGTGTCAATTATGTTGGCCATGTGTTTTACCTAGTTCTGTGTAACCTGTTACAAATCTAAACTATTTGTCTATAAAAGCTATCTATCGTTAGATGTATGTCAAATCAATTTTTTTATTGGTAGCATAAAAGTTTATATATATTTTTATACACACAGAGAATTATATATAGTTAATCCTAGATAGATGAGTTACAAGCACTCCTGATTCGTGGTTTACCGCCGCAGATATCGCTCCTTTTTTACACATCGGTAAGTGCGATCGCTTTTCACTAGTGTTAGTACAGCACTAGTACACCAGCTTAATTACCAACTAAATTAGGCAATAACTCGTTTAAAACTACTTTATTGGTAAAAATCTATTTTAGTAATTTTTACAAAAAACCTATACTGGACAAGTAATTCAGGGTATTTTTAAAGTTTAACTTCCGTTACCAAGCTTTTTATCATGATTCTATGGCCAAAAATGTTGGTAATATGCGTGTTTAACTGATATTATTTCATCACTAAATACATTTCACTTTTTGTTTGTGTAATTCTACTTAGAAATAATAACGGCTCACCATAACTAATGCTTTTAGCAATTGCGAGTCCGTTTGTTTATTTCCAGAATTTTTCGTGCGTAGCAATTACGTCAAAACTCTCTCTAAATGAGATTTATCCATATCCTCTGCATTCAGTGCAGTTGATTTCTGTTGTCTGTATGTAATGTATTTATGTCAAAAATGACACATTCAGCTAATATTTCCCCAAACTATAACTTTCATGAACAGAAGAAGACTTATTGCTTGGATAGCTACAGCAGTTACCAGCATGATGTTGGTAATAGGCTTTCAATTTGTCCATTTATCGCCCGCAAGCTCCACAACTACACTTAACGTGTATGCGGCTGTCAGCTTAACAAACGCACTGAATGCAATTAAAACCCAGTACCAAAATGCTAACCCGACTGTCAACGTTGTTTATACATTTGGTGCTTCTGGTACCTTGCTGAGTCAAATACAAGCGGGAGCTCCAGCAGATATTTTCATTTCTGCTGCTACCGACCAAATAGATGTCTTGCAGAATGCAAGCCCAAGTAAGTTGGTAGCAGGTAGCCGTAAAAACGTTGTCAGAAATCGTCTAGTCTTGATTGCCCCTACGACACCTCCTGTTAGTGCTGGTAGCGCTGCTCTCACCAGCTTCAATGGTTTGACCAATGCCAATATTACTGGTATTGCCATAGGTGACTATACAGGTACTCCTCCACTTGTGCCAGCTGGAAACTATACCAAACAAGTTCTCACTAGCCGGGGTATTTTCACTACTCTCAACCCTAAGTTATACCTTGCTAGCAATGTGCGTAACGTTTTAACTGCTGTTGAAAATAAAACTCTTGTAGTTGGAGGTGTAAATAAAACTATCGATGCAGGTGCAGTTTACAAAACTGATGCTGCCCTTTCTAACAAAGTAAGAGTTGTAGAAACTGCCCTAACAACAGAGAGCGATCCGATTGTCTATCCATTGGGTATACTCACCAGAACTACAGTTTTAACGACCGCACAGAGTTTTTCTAACTACTTAACTGGTACTACTGCTCAGAATATTTTCAAAAATAATTATGGGTTTCTTGCGCCTTAATTACCACAAAGTAAATCAATTAAGTAGTCATTGTCGTGAATTTTGAACTATTTGGAGTAATGTCTCGTGAAGTTCACTAAAAAACTCTCAATTATTGTTTGTAGTTTGACCACTGCCTTTCTTCATACTGCTGTGCTTACCAATACTTATAAATCGACAGCACAAGCGGAAGGACAAGAACTGATTAACAACGGGGGATTTGAAATAGATCCTCTCGCAGATATTAATGATCCCAACATTTTAAACTCTAATGTTACAGGATGGGTTAAATCTGGTGATCCAACAGCTGCATCGGGTGTTACGATTAGCAACTTTCCTCATACTGGTAATCAAGGTTTATCGCTTGGTGCATTTTCAAGCATTGCTTACATATCACAGACTATCCCTACAGTTCCTGGTCAACATTATCAACTTACTTACTATTTAGCATCCATAGAGGAAGCACCCAATCTTGATAATAAACTTCACGTATTTGTAAATGGTGAGAAGGTTTCTTCCAAAAAGAATATTGCCTACCAAGCCTACACAGAATACAAGTTAGATTTTGAAGCTGAAGGAACATCTACAGAGATAAAGTTTGGTTCTCTAGCCAAGTATGCATTTTTATATTTGGATGATGTGAGTGTCAAAGCAGCACCTGAAGATGAAGGACAACAATGAACTATAGGTCAAAATGTAAGCTGCTTCATCACCTTAGAGGATGTTTGTAAAGTATTAGGTTGTATCAAGATCCCCCCAATTAAGCCTTCAAAGGGGATCTGAAGATATTTGATGCATTACGTTGTTGTAATTTTGAATTATTTGGAGTCAAGTTTGATGAATTTAACCAAAAAACTCTCAATTATTGTTTTTAGTGTTACTACTACCTTAGCTAGCACAGTTGTGATTACCAATATTTATAATACAGCAGCACAAGCAGTAGAACTTGTTAGGAATGGAAGCTTTGAACTTGATCCTCTCGTAGATCCTAACAACCCCAATGTTCCAAACCCTAATATTACAGACTGGATTAAATCTGGCGATCCAATAGATACATCAGGGATTAGAATTAACAATTTTCCTCAGTATGAGAGTGGTAATCAAGGTTTATCGATTGGTTCATTTGTAAATCCTGCTTACATATCCCAGAATTTAGCTACAACTATCGGTAGTAAATATAATCTCAGTTTCTTTTTAGGAACAGACGAAGATAGCAGTCAAGTTGATAACATATTTCAGGCATTTGTCGATGGAAATCAAGTTTTGGATAAAATAAATACTATAAATGTTGCTGGAAGTCCTTTCACACAATATGACTTGAATTTTGTGGCGACACAATCATCGACAGAGTTAAAGTTGGGTGGTAGAGCTAGCTATGGTTTTTTATACTTGGATAATGTGAGTGTAGAACCTCTGGCTGTGCCTGAGCCATCAAGTATTGGAGGAATAGCAATTGCTGGCTTGTTGGGAATATGGCTGAAGAAAAAGAAGACAATTAGCTTGAAAGAATAGCCCTTTTTTGTCACTCTCAGAAAACAACAGAGCGATCGCTATACAATCTTAATCCGGTGTTACCAGATCGGGTATGAATAAGCTGATATAGTCGCTTTCAACCAAAATAACTGGGTTGGTTTCCGGGTTTCCATTTTATATTGCAACCAACACTCGGCTTTTGGTCGCTTGTAACAGGTTTGCCTGCCAGCACTGCTTCAATGGCTGCGCGTAAATCTGCGCCTGTTACAGGTTTACCATTACTGGGACGGCTATCATCTAATTGTCCCCGATAAACAAGTTTGCGTTGCTCGTCAAATACAAAAAAATCAGGTGTGCAAGCTGCTGTGTAAGCTTTTGCTGTCTCCTGACTCTCGTCGTAGCATAAGGTAAAATTAAACCCTTGTTCTGTGGCAAATGCTTGTAACGACTCTGGCGCATCATCTGGATAATTCTTAGCATCGTTAGCACTTATAGCAACGATCGCTAAATCACTTGTAAAATAATCTTTTCCTAACTGCACTAATTCTTGTTGGATGTGCTTTACAAATGGGCAATGCCGACAAATAAACATTACTAACAACGCTTTTTTATCTGCAAAGGTAGAAAGTGAAGTTGCCTTTCCAGATACAACTTCAGGTAGATTAAAATCTGGTGCTTTTGTGCCTAGTGGCAACATTGTTGAAGCAGTTAAAGCCATAGTTCACCTAATATTTTTACGCTAATAAGGGCTTTTGCTATCAGTATATTTTCACTCTAGCACTAAGTTTTCCATAAAAGAAGAGACGGTAAATCTACCGTCTCTTAATTATTTATTGAGAATTACGTTATAAAAAATTAGTTTTTACAGATTTGCCAAAACACCAACAATACCGTGTCCTGTGAATACTTCTAATGCTATCAGAGAAACAAAACCAATCATTGCTAAACGACCGTTCAGCATTTCTGCATAGGGAGTGAAACCAGTGCGATCGCCTTGCTCGTCTATATAAACTTTTGGCTCGATCGCAAAGTTGTTTAGTTTGCCTTGGTCGTCAATTATAGCAGTGCTTGTACGCATGGATTTTTCCCCGGTTTCTCTTTATGTAAACAACTGTAACAAACATATTAATATTTGTAAAGTATCTTAATCTCCTCAAGTAGAAGTCCAAGGCAGAGATATGATAATGGATCGAGTTCAAAGCTATGTCTAACGAACAGGCTTCGCTTCTTCTGCATAAGCACTTTCAGTCACAAATCCATTCCTAAAAACTAATGCATCGATTTCGAGTAGAGGTTATTGCCAAAACGCCAAACCCGCAGCAGGTGATTTATGCCGCGATGCACCAGGACTATACTGATGGGTTCGTGTTTGATGAGCGCGACTCCTGGCCGTCGGAGTCACAAAGCGGCGAAGTTATTGTTAAGCGACTTTTAGCAGGTGAGAGGGGACACTATGGGCCTCTAGAGCATCCTCAGATTGTTTTCAACTGTGGTTACTTTCCCCATAGTGTTATGCAGCAGGCTCGTACTCATCGTGTAGGAGTATCATTTGATGTTCAGTCTTTTAGGTACACAGGCAACCAATTTATTGATGTACTAGAAGGTAAGAAAGACATAGAAGATGTTTTTTACCTACGCCCTGTTGGTTATTACACTGATAGACAAGGCAAAAAATACCATTATTCACCAGAGCAACGAGCAGCAGATTTAGAGTGGTGTCTGGAAGCAGCTAAACGATATCAAGCTGATTTTGAGGCTGGAATGTCTGAAGAACACGCAAGAGGTAAAGTGCCTTTTGATTATCGCCAGCATTTTGTGGTGAGTTTCAATTTAAGGTCTTTCTTGCATTTTTGTGACCTGAGAAATAAGAAAGATGCTCAACTTGAAATTCAGAAGTTGTGTGAAATGATGTGGCCTCACTTTGAAGATTGGGCACCTGCGATCGCACAATGGTATGAAAAACAGCGTCTGGGTAAGGCCAGACTTGCACCATAATCATTAGAATAAAAAATTAATAAAATGCTTTGATGCGTCGAGACTCAATATTTTACAAACTGTTTCAACAGTCTCCAACTTTGCTATTTGAACTGTTGACAAATCCTCCAACTAACGCAGATAGTTATCGTTTTGATTCAGTCGCCGTCAAAGAACCAAAATTTGAAATTGACGGTGTATTTCTACCACCTGAAAGCGATGGCGTTGGAGTTGTATATTTTTGCGAGGTTCAGTTCCAGAAAGATGAACAACTTTATGAAAGAGTATGGGCTGAATCTTCGTTATATTTCTACCGCAACCGTGCCAGATTTAGCGATTGGCAAGCAGTGATAATTTACCCGTCGCGCAGTATTGAACAAATCGATATTCATCCTCATCGTTCATTGCTGAACGGTGAACAAATACATAGGGTGTACTTAGATGAATTAGGGGATATTCGTCAATTACCTATATGGGTAGCCTTGATGGTATTAACTACAGTGAATGAAGAACAAGCACCAGAAGAAGCAAGGTATTTGTTAACAAGAACCAATCAAGAAGTGCTATCACCGTCAAGTCGCGCCATAATTGAATTAATAACGACGATCATGGTGTACAGATTTGAACAATTAACTCAAGCAGAGGTAGAGTCTATGCTAGGAATCACGCTTAAGGAAACGCGAGTTTACCGAGAAATTAAGGAAGAAGGACGTGAGGAAGGACGTGAGGAAGGACGTGAGGAAGGACGTGAAGAAGCAACAGCTAATCTCATTCTCCGGCAATTAACTAAGCGATTTGGGGAACTTTCTGAAGAAATACGCTCCTCAATTTCTGGTTTACCTTTGCCTGTTCTGGAAGATTTGAGTGAAGCACTGCTAGATTTTACTAGTTTGGCCGATTTACAGGTTTGGCTAGAAGCGCGATAAAAAATGGACCTAAGCCAAGCTCTACGGTAAACGCAATTGCCCTAGATGCATCTGCAATCAAATTATTACCAGCAGCGCAATTGGTGAATAGATTTAAGTTCTATATTTTGTGTAACCTTTTTTTAGATATCATTCAGTCTAAATACGAGCCAAAGTCACAATTTCTTGCTGATCCTGATATTTTCCCTGGCGTGCTTCGTAACTAATAGCGCAGGGTTCACCTTCTAAAAATAGCAATTGCACCACGCCTTCATTAGCGTAAATGCGACAGTCAGCACTAGAAGAATTAGAAAATTCTAAAGTTAAATGACCTCGCCATGCCGCTTCAGCAGGCGTTAAATTTGCAATTATGCCACATCTTGCATACGTAGATTTACCTATGCAAATTACTGTAATATTTTCAGGAACCTCCAGCTTTTCTAGAGCAACTCCAAGTCCATAGGAATGAGCAGGTAAAATAAAGTAACTGCCACTGGTATCAGTATGCAGTGCTGTTGGCTCTAAATTATCGGGATTAAAGTTTTTGGGATCAACTACAGTTCCGGGAATGTGGCGAAAAATGCGGAACTCAGCCGGGGAAAGGCGTATATCGTAACCATAAGAAGACAAACCGTAGCTAATTACAGGTTGAACCGCTACAGACTCATCTTTTTGCACTTTTCGGATTAGGCTTGGCTCAAAGGGCGAAATTAAGCCCTGTTGAGCCATTTCAGTAATCCAGATATCGTTCTTAATCACAAGTTCGTTGCTAACGTTAATTCAAACAGACTCGATATATTAACACGAACTGAGTACTTTGTTTAGGGTCGATAACTCCGACGGATCTCTGTAATTTGATCTGCTACATCCAAGAGAGATTTGGGCATTTCTGGCCCTGTGAGAATGATATCGACGTGGGGAGGGCGTTTTGCCAGAAACGCTAAAACTTCGGTTTCAGGAATTAAACCAAAGTTAATCGCCAAACTTAACTCATCTAAGACCACGAGAGAATACTTGCTCTCACACACTACTTGTTGTGTATATTGCCACAGTTTTTGTAAGGCTTGATTTTCCGTATCGTCTAAATGTAGTGTATCGATACAACGAGGCAAATCACAGCGAATCCAATCTAAATTTTGTCCTAATTGTATGGGTCGATCATGTCCTTGACGAATACCTCCTTTGAGGAACTGCACGATTAATACTGACGTTCCTTGTCCAGCTATTCTCAGTGATTGAGCTATAACGCTCGTAAAAAAATTACGATGTGAGCTAGTGAAAACTTGCACTAGTCCTTCAACTGGATATGGCAAGGTAAGGGTTGAATTGATGCTTTGAGTTTCTAGCTGGGCAACCATAGGGTTAAGTTCAAAAAGATACAATAATTAAGTTTTTTTGCTGTCAGTAATTAGTACAAATCTGCCTGTATAATCAATCTGTTTTTCACAGATGTGGTGGATTTAGCAAATTGCATTCTTAGTCAACACTACGTTTGTGTGTAAGTCAAGAGTTGTTTGGATTGAAATTTACGTCTTTTCCCTGTAAATACTTGTAGTATTTAAAACATAAGAGTTACAGTTCCAATTATTTAAAAAGGCTGAGGATAACGTCTGAAAATCCCTAAATGTTAGATTTGTCGGTTGTTTGGGCAAAACAGACTTAGCAAGTAGTGAATTTGACAGCATGAGGAGTGAATTGTTGTGAGATTGGTGATTCTGGGAGGTTCAGGATCGGGGAAAAGCACTCAAGCACAAAGGCTTGGCAGATACTTTGATATTCCTCTGATTTCTACAGGTGAGATTTTACGGGAAGCAATATCTGGCACTCAGTCCCTGCCGGAATTTCGATGGTCGGAAGCCGATCCCCGGACTTCTCTTTCGGTTTACGCTAGTCTAAGTGAACTAGGTTATCATGCACTGCCCTACATACAAAAAGGGGAGTTAGTTCCAGACGAAATGATTGTTGATTTGATCAGACTTCGCCTCAGACAACCAGATATTAACTGCGATTGGGTCTTAGAGGGCTATCCTCGTACTGCCTTCCAAGCTGAGGAATTAGATTTTTTATTGGATGATTTAGGGCAAAAGCTAGATTGGGCAATTTATCTCCAAGTTTCAGAAGCAGTAATGGTTAGTCGATCCTTGGGGCGATCGCTACCAGATGACCAACCCGAAATCGTGCAGCGCCGTGTAGAATTATTCTACGATCGCACCATTCCAATCCTAGAATATTACGACCGTCGTCGTTGCCTATTGACTATCAACGGCGACCAATCACCAGAAATGGTGCAGCAAAATATTTTGACTCTGCTTTCAGTTCCTTGAAGAGTGCTGAGTTCTGAGTGGGAGAGTTAGGAAGAATTCTTCACAATCCCCAGTCCCCAGTCCCCAATCCCCAGTAGATTTACAACACTAAGGTAATCTTAAGGCAGTATTGTAAAATTTGAGGCAATTCCAATGGCTTGGCAGCGTCCAGACGGTCGTCTTCCTTACGAACTACGTCCGATCAGCTTTTACCCCAGTTTCACCCACTTTGCCCCCGGTTCTGTTCTCGCAAGATGCGGTGATACTCAGGTACTTTGTACTGTTAGCGTTAATAAGGGAGTCCCGAAGTTTCTCGAAGGAACTGGTAAAGGCTGGTTAACTGCTGAGTACCGAATGTTACCATCTGCTACCCAAAAACGCCAAGAAAGGGAATTATTGAAATTATCTGGACGGACGCAAGAAATTCAACGTTTAATTGGGCGCAGCTTACGTGCAGCAGTGGATTTTGAGGTACTAGGAGAACGCACGCTAACTGTCGATGCTGATGTCTTGCAAGCAGATGCTGGAACTAGAACAACAGCGATTACAGGCTCCTTTGTGGCGCTAGCTCATGCGATTTCTAAATTGTTGCAGGAGGGCGTGTTAGAGCGATCGCCTCTGTGTGGACAGGTTGCAGCAATTTCCGTAGGATTACTGGAGGGAGAGCCATTTCTGGATCTTAATTACATCGAAGATGTGGCGGCAACAGTAGATTTTAACGTGGTGATGAATCAACACCTGGGCATCATTGAAGTTCAAGGAACAGCCGAAGAAGGGAGCTTTAGCCGCACTCAGTTGGATCAACTCCTAGATGTCGCCCAAAAAGGAATTCAGGAATTGTTAATCGTTCAACGCGAAGCGATCGCTGATTGGGAAACCTTGTTTGTGATTAATTAGTTTTATTAATTTTTAATAAGAATTAATAAATGTATCCTCTGTGGTGTTAATGAACAAAGTATCAAGTAACTGGGTGTAAATAAAATTATGAAAAGAGTTAGTAGTTAGTACGACTGACTACTGACAACTTACCGTTGAAGGTGATAAGGTGGTCAACGTTTTTCAAGCCTACTTAATCCATGATGTTAAATGTTTCAAAAGTTAAAAAGGAGGATTGTAATAAGTTCGGTATGGTATTGCTGGAAGCCAGCAATATGATGATGAAGCCATGAGCAAAACCGTTGAAGTTCTACCGGATCAGCCGGCGCTGGTTGCACGAGCGCTAGAATTAATTCTGTCTAAGTTAGAAACTGCTATTGAACAGCGAGGGCGGTTTACCATTGCCTTATCTGGCGGCAGTACACCTAAACCGTTATACGAAGCGATTGCTACTCAAAAACTGCCTTGGGATAAAATTCATGTATTCTGGGGGGATGAACGTTACGTACCACCAGATCACCCCGATAGCAATGAACTGATGACGCGTCGTGCATGGCTAGATCGTGTTGACATCCCAGCAGCTAACATTCACCCCGTCCCAACTTTAGAAGCCAATCCAGAACTCGCGGCTGCTAAGTATGAACAACATCTCAAAGAATTTTTCAATTCTTCTGGGGTAGAGTTTCCCGCATTGGATGTAGTATTACTAGGAATGGGTGATGATGCACATACTGCATCTTTGTTTCCCCACACAGAGGCTCTCAAAGTACGCGATCGCCTGGTAACTGTGGGTAACAAAGACGGAAACCCCAGAATAAGTTTCACATACCCCTTCATCAACTCTGCTCTCAATGTGATTTTTCTGGTTGCTGGTGCTAATAAACGCCCAGCTTTGGCGCAAGTCTTTGCACCTGTCGCTGATGACTTCGCTTACCCATCCCGTTTAATTCGGCCACAAGGTGAACTTTGGTGGCTGCTGGATGCGGCAGCAGGTTCGGAACTTCAACATTAAACTTGGGAATTGGGAATTGGGAAGAGGACTTGGGGACAAGGGGAATTGGGGACAAGGGGAAAGACTTGTTTCAAGTTCTCACCTCTTGTCCCCTTATCCCCTTGTCCCCTGCTCCCCTCCTCCCTTTCCCGTATCAAATCGGCAGTAATTGCTAGAATCTAAAGCTAGGGCCGCCCTCTGCTTGCCAGTCCTACCTATATTTATGATGATCTTGAACAAAGGCTAAATATCGATGATCGTCTGCCCTAATTGCAATCATCCCAACCCTGATGGTGCTGTCCAATGCGAAGCTTGTTATACACCGTTGCCCGCAACTACTAACTGTCCTAGTTGTGGAGCAAGTGTGCAGGCAGATGCTGCATTCTGTGGCCAATGTGGCTATAACCTTCACTCCGCAGGAGTTCCACACGTTCATAGTGCGGTAGCTACAACAGTTACTCCCGATGTTCCTGTGGAAGTACCACCGTTAGTTCCACCCGATCCACTGTTAGAACTTTTACAACCAGATGCTTTGGGAATGAGCGGTTCTACTAACTCTCATCCTCCCAGTTCATCTTTACCAGCAACAGAGGTGGCAGCTCCCCCAGTAGCTCCCCCAGAGGAAGCTGTTATAGAAAACAGCCCTCCAGAAGCAGAGCCGAGCGTCGCAGTACCCGTAGTTTCTGGACAAAGTATTCCTACTCCACCACCGTTGGAACCAGCGCCACCCTCTGAAGCGGAACTACCTCCACCAGCTGCACCAGCACCAACTGTAACCGTTGCCAGAACGCAATTACAGCAGGTTATAGCGCGGTTAATCCACGTTCAAACCGATCGGCTAATTGAATTGCCGCAAAATCTCTCTGTGATTCATATCGGCAAGCCTAATGACCGGATTCCTCCAGATATAGACGTTTCAGGATTTCCCAATTCAGAAGTTGTCTCGCGGATTCATGCAGATATTCGTGTTGAGGGAGACTCTCACTATGTAGAAGATGTGGGAAGTTCTAATGGCACTTACATTAATAACTTGCCCCTTTTACCAGGGAATCGTCATCGATTGCGACCAGGCGATCGCATCAGTTTGGGTAAAGGAGACTTAATGACATTCCTGTTTCAACTTGCTTAACTGATTTTCCAGCAATTGTGACATCAGTCTAAGCATGTTCTGCCCATCCTCCGGCATCCTTTTTGGAGGAGAAACAAATGCACCGCATCAGACAAGCGACGGATAACTATGTTGTTTTTGATAGCGCCATAGTTTATAGCCGTCGCTTCGATGTGCGAATTGTTGCATTATCCAGCAACTCCACTACCTCAATAATTACACTAGGATGGATAAAATACACTGCCAATTTAAAATTTTGAATTTTCCAGAAAATCTAAAATCCAAAATAGAGTGACCTATGAGGGAACCAAGTAAAAATTTTGAACCCTTGCTCACCCAAGAAGCCCCGTCAGTTGTTGAGCGTATGGGGCTAACCTGGCTAATTGCAGCAGCGATCGCAACTGCTTTACTGTGGCAAGTACCAGGAGGTGATTATATCTTATACCCATTTACAATCCTGGCAACCTGGTTCCATGAAATGGGTCACGGTTTAATGGCACTCCTATTAGGGGGACAGTTTCAAAAATTAGAGATTTTTAGCAATGGTTCCGGTGTTGCAACTTATGGCATCCGGTCGTCATTGGGGCCAATTGGCCCGGCAATGGTCGCAGCCGCAGGCCCAATGGGGCCGCCTCTTGCCGGCGCAGCATTGATTCTGGCTTCCCGCAGTTTTAAAGCAGCTTCCCTAAGTTTAAAAATATTAGGGAGTTTTTTGCTACTTTCCACATTAATTTGGATACGTTCCTGGTTTGGATTGGTGGCAATTCCCTTGTTGGGTTTAATAATTTTGGGTATCGCCCTGAAAGCACCTCGCTGGGCACAGGGGTTTGCCATTCAATTTCTGGGTGTACAAGCTTGTGTGAGTACGTACCATCAACTCGATTATTTATTTAGTAGTTCTGCTGGCCCCCTTGGACTCTCTGATACAGCGCAAATGCAGCGATATTTGCTTTTACCTTACTGGTTTTGGGGCGGGTTGATGGCGATCGCATCTCTGGTGATTTTAGTCCAAAGTCTCCGCGTTGCCTATCGTTCAGAATGAAAATACAAATTAGCGATCGCCAATCCTTACCTAGGCTGACGGTTGAGGGCGAATTTCATTAGCGCAAGGACGACCATTTTCAACATCAGCAATATTAGCAAAAGTTGTTTCTGCAATATTGTGAAGAGCTTCTGCTGTAAAAAAGGCTTGATGTCCGGTAATTAGTACATTAGGGAACATTGTCAGACGTTGGAAAATATCATCTTGAATAATTTCGCCAGATAAATCCTCAAAAAACAATTCCGATTCTTGTTCGTAGACATCCACACCGAGATAGCCAATCTTACCAGACTTCAATCCCTCAATCACTGCTTGGGTATCAATTAGCGCTCCCCGGCTAGTATTAATTAGCATTACGCCTGGCTTAATCTGTTCTATAGCCTCAGCGTTAATCAAATGATGCGTTTCGGGAGTCAGGGGGCAATGTAAGGAAATAATATCAGAGTTGGCAAATAGCTCAGGTAGTTCTACATACTTTCCACCTAGCGCCTCCAATTCTGGATTGCGATAAACGTCATAGGCGAGTATGTTACAGCCAAACCCCTTCATAATCTGTCCTAAAATCAGACCGATTTTGCCTGTGCCGACAATCCCCACTGTACGCTTATGCAAGTTAAATCCCAACAGTCCATCTAGGGAAAAATTGCTTTCTCGGACACGGTTATAAGCCCGATGAATTTTGCGATTCAGGCTTAAAATCAATCCTACGGCATGTTCTGCTACTCCATAAGGTGAGTAAGCGGGAACACGCACAACAGTAATTCCTAAATCTGCTGCGGCTTGTAAGTCTACATTGTTAAACCCAGCACACCGAAGGACAACCAGCTTAGTACCCCGTGAGGCGAGAAGTTTTAAAGTTGGGGCATCAACCTGATCATGTACAAATACGCAAACCGCCGGAAATCCGTCGGCGAGGATAGCAGTATCCCGATTTAAACGGGGTTCAAAAAACGCTAATTCGTGTTGTGTGGAAGAATTTACAGTTGATAAAAACTGTCGATCATAGACTTTTGTACTGAAGACTGCTACTTTCATGCAAAACCCCAAGCTTTATGCTGCACGGTATCCGACTACATAATAGCTTGGCAGTTAGAAAAGCGATGTCTAAAACGGTCTATTCGCTATCGTATTTTTGAATATTGCCAGCTTTCAGAATTATAGTTAGCTAAAAAACCCCCTTAAAGGGGTTGGGATATATCTTCCGTGTAAGTCTGAAACTAAAGCAAAAATTTAGAATTCAGATTGAAAAAGAATTCAGGAGTCAGAATTCAGGAGTCAGAATCAAGACGCTCGCAAACTCGCTAACGCTGCGCTATCCGCTTTTTCGTTCAGAATTTATTCTGAATTCTGACTCCTGACTCCTGAATTCTGTTCGATAAATAATTAAGGTAGATTACTAACTTTTGGCTGCTCGAAGTAGCCATACATCACCCGCGAAACTTGACGAATAAAATCTCTAGCTCTAAGGTCATTATTTGGTCTACGCACAAAAATTCCTGCTAAATAACGCTTACCTGATGGCGTTTCAATAATACCTGCATCACCCAATACAAATCGTAGAGTACCTGTTTTATGAGCAATATTTGCACCAGAACCTAAGCCAGATGGAAGCAATGCTCTATTATGACAACGAATCATAATACCTAAAACTTGGGATTGACTTCTATCAGAAATTAACTGATTATTTGTAACCAAAGCTGACAGTCTTACCAAGTCTTTAGCACTAGTTTTATTAGTTCCTTTAAAGTCTCCTAACATATTGTGAATCACAGTACTTTGCAATCCCCAACGGCGAAATTTTTGATTTAATTTAGATACACCACCTAAACGGTCGATAACCATATTTGTAGCAGTGTTATCGCTAATAGTCATCATCTTGGTTGCAGTTTGTAAGAGACTCAGCTTAGTTCCCACTCGTTGATACTGCAAATCTCCAGAACCGCCAGTGACATGTTTACGTCGCATCACCAAAGTTTCACTAAGTTTGATTCTCCCTGCATCTACTTCTTGAAACAATGCAATCAAAATCGGATACTTAATTGTGCTAGCAGCAGAAAATGCTTTATCACCATTAAAACTAAAATAATCACCTGTTTTTAAGTCCATAAAAAAGATTCCGGGAGTGAGGAATCTATAGCGAGCCATTAATGCTTTAATAGGAGTTTTTAGTTCTGATATCTCGCGCCCTAGGGGAACTACACCAGTAAATTTAGAACTATTTATTGGGTTGGCAGGATCGCCTAGAGGAACCGGAGGAATAAATTTAAGTTTTGGTAATTGTAAATTAGATTGATTTGCACTCCAGTCATTTACGTTGCCAACTTGATTGGTGTTGGGATTTGCTTTTACTGGAGACGAAAATAAAAAAATACTTGTAAGGCTGAGTAATAACCAGCGTAGTTTCATGTAGTGCTGTAAGGATAGTGTTGGATTTATTTACAGAGATTTTCTCAACAAGTTAATCAAATCCGGATTGATTGACATAGTAATCACTAAGGTATCCCATGTCAATAGATATAAAAAACAGATTTATTGGAAAATTGAAAATAAAATGTATGCTAAAAAAGCACAAGATAGAATATGGAAAATATGCTTTTGTCACATCAATTGATTATATTTTTATACAAATACTAAGAGATTATGATTGCAGTTTTAATTCTGCTAGCAATGATTTATACATACATAGCGCTTTGGATAAAAAAGCAATTGCTTCTATATAATTCATATTTATTCATTCATGATGTCAAGTTCGGATAATTAGTTATGATTTTTACACTTAGTAACTAGGGTATTAAAGGTTATTTATAAAGTGTAAAAATCAAATTACTGTAGTGGCGTAGCACAGCTAAAATAGTACAGTCGAAAAAGAAATGGTATGACTATACTGGATCAGTAGAATAGTCTATGTAGTTTCACTAATGCCAATCTACCCACGCATCTGCTAGAGATTTGAAAGGTTTACTGTTATATAAGAAATGCTTGCCAGAGTCTGGAGTGCATCAATTGTGGGCATCGATGCCGTCAAAGTAGGCGTAGAAGTCGATGTCTCAGGGGGATTACCGGGAATTGTTGTCTTGGGACTGCCAGATTCAGCGATTCAAGAATCGAGAGAAAGAGTCAAAGCAACGCTGAAAAATGCAGGTTTCGCCTTTCCTATGCGGAAAATTGTGATCAATTTAACTC
Source organism: Nostoc sp. FACHB-133 (assembly GCF_014698055.1). Taxonomy (NCBI): domain Bacteria; kingdom Bacillati; phylum Cyanobacteriota; class Cyanophyceae; order Nostocales; family Nostocaceae; genus Nostoc; species Nostoc sp. FACHB-133. The sequence continues at coordinate 76,291 of NZ_JACJSH010000020.1, read as the reverse complement.
CGGCAGATTTACGCAAAGAAGGCCCGTGTTTTGATTTGCCTATTAGCGTGGGAATTTTGGCGGCTTCTGAGCAAGTTAGCGCTGATTTGTTGGGGGACTATCTATTCTTAGGTGAAGTGTCTCTAGATGGCAGCTTGCGTCCGGTGGCTGGTGTTTTACCGATCGCAGCAGCAGCCCAAAAAATGGGAATTGCAGGTTTAGTTATCCCTGCTGATAATGCCCAAGAAGCCGCAGTGGTTAAAGGCTTGGCTGTTTACGGCTGCAAACATTTGTCTGATGTGGTAGCTCTTTTAAATAATCCAGGGCATTACAAACCTGTGCAGATGGATAGTACAGTAGACACAGCAACAGTGTCTTACCCTAGCGCAGATTTGCATGATGTGAAAGGACAAGCTCATGCGCGTCGAGCTTTGGAAATTGCTGCTGCTGGTGGACACAATTTAATCTTTGTCGGGCCGCCCGGTAGTGGGAAAACCATGTTAGCACGTCGCTTACCAGGAATTTTACCGCCCCTGAGTTTTGCCGAATCTTTGGAAGTGACTCGCATCCATTCGGTGGCTGGTTTATTGAAAAATCGCGGTTCGTTGGTACGCGATCGCCCTTTTCGCAGTCCCCACCACTCGGCATCTGGGCCTTCTCTGGTTGGTGGCGGTAGCTTCCCTCGTCCTGGCGAAATCTCATTATCTCATAGGGGTGTGTTGTTCCTAGACGAATTAACTGAGTTTAAACGTGATGTGCTGGAATTTCTCCGTCAGCCTTTAGAAGATGGCTACGTTACAATTTCTCGTACTAGACTATCGGTAATGTTTCCCGCGCAGTTTACTTTGGTGGCGAGTACCAATCCCTGTCCTTGCGGTTACTATGGCGATACCATCCAACAATGTACTTGTTCTCCCCGCCAACGCGAGCAATATTGGGCAAAACTTTCTGGGCCGTTGATGGATCGGATTGATTTACAAGTTGCGGTAAATCGTTTGAAACCAGAAGAAATTACCCAACAACCTACGGGAGAAACATCAACATCAGTGCTACAACGAGTGCAACAAGCAAGCGATCGCGCCATTACCCGTTTCCAAGAAGAAGCAAATCTGCGTTGCAATGCTCAGATGCAAAGTCGTCATCTCCAGAAATGGTGCAAGCTAGATGACGCTAGCCGCAATTTATTAGAAGTAGCCATTAGAAAATTAGGTTTATCGGCAAGAGCTAGCGATCGCATTCTCAAAGTAGCACGAACTATTGCAGATTTAGCGGGAGATGATGAGCTAAAAACTAATCATGTGGCGGAAGCAATTCAATATCGCACAATCGACAGAATGCAGTAAAATCTTGTGATGATAGCTTAACTCTGTTAAAGGTTAACGCAGATAGTTTGTGCTACCAGCAGCTAGAACAGCCACTTAAGACGCAGGAGAAATTAACTGACCAATACGCTTGAGAATTTGCAAAACGGCGTACAGTTCTCTCACGGATGCAAAGGGAGCGAAGACTCTTGACAAATCGTACTGCGGTGTATTTGTTTGCGTCACTTTGACAAATAAAATATCGTCTCCATTCGTCACCATCCCAAATACAGGTTTACTGGGGTTGGGGTTAGCCATCATATAAGCTAAGGCTTGCGGTACAGCCGCCCAAACTGACAGCGTGGTTTTTTTCGACTCTAACACCATCAACCACAACTGATCTTGTAACACTAAAACGTCAATTCGTCCGCGCAGTATTTCCTCGCCATCATCCAGCACTAATTCCACAGATGATTCAGCCTTAATTCTGAAAGGAGGATCGTAAAATCCAGAGAGTGCAAGTATTGGTGACACCAATAACAATATGACTGTCCCTTCTAGTAAATCACCTGCGGTACGGTGATAAAGATACCTACGCCGCACAACATCAACAGAGGCTTTTTCAGCTTCTGTAATTTCAGACAATCCCTCATACCACTCTGGGAAAAATTGCTCGTCTTCAACACGGACAAAACCGAATCGATTTTCTGCATCCTGAAGAGTGGTAATCGCTTCTGTAATTGCTGCTGTCTGTGTCATTGCTTTTAGATAACAGTTGCTTTGTTATGCCACTGCATTTTATATGCTGAGGCGATCGCAGTACCTATTACCTAACATAAAGCAAATTATAGATATTGCCGTCAGCAAATTATCGACTCTGCTAAATTCCTCCTCAAGAACGCTTTACAAACTCCCTTGGGAGGATGTCGCCACCCAGAGAATAAGTATCAAATATATCAGGAAGTAAGCGATATCCTCTTAGAAGGAGACTGGTTGGATGAATTTGCAGGCGATTTTGAAGTTATTCCAAGAGACATTCAAAGAATGGAGTGAGGATAAAGCGTCACGTTTAGCGGCGGCGTTAGCTTATTACACGATTTTTTCCATTGCACCGTTGTTAATTATTGTTATTGCGATCGCAGGGGCAGTATTTGGAGAAGAAGCAGCAAGAGGTCAAATTGTCGGACAAATTCAAGGTTTAGTCGGGATAGAAGGCGCAAAGTTTCTTGAATCAGCCATTCAGAATGCTAACCAACCAAAGACAGGAGCGATCGCTTCGATTATTAGTGTTGTAGTTTTACTATTGGGTGCTACAGGTTTATTTACCGAGTTGCAAGATGCCATGAACACGATTTGGGAAGTTAAACCTAAACCTGGACGCGGCGTAACTAACATCATTCGCTTACGGATTTTGTCCTTTGCAATGGTGATAGGTATTGGCTTTTTACTATTAGTTTCTCTGGTGATTAGTACAGCTTTGACAACATTAGTAACATATTTTAGTAACTTGTTACCGGGTGTTGATTTTCTCTGGCAACTTGTCAATTTTCTTCTCTCTTTTGCTATAACTACAGTCTTATTCGGACTAATTTTTAAAGTTTTACCAGATGTCAAAATTGCTTGGAGTGATGTTTTAGTAGGAGCTTCTCTCACTTCAGTTTTGTTCTCTATTGGAAGATTTTTATTAGGACAATATTTAGGGAATGGCAGTTTTGGCTCAACTTATGGTGCTGCTGGTTCGCTGGTGGTGATTTTAGCTTGGGTGAACTATGCGACGCAGATTCTTTTCTTCGGTGCTGAATTTACCCAAGTTTATGCTAGAAGGTATGGAAGCGGCATAACCCCAACAAAACATGCCATTCCTTTATCTGATAACACTGAATATAATGGCAAGGCTCAAACGAGGCAATCGTCCACTAATAAAAAGTCATCTTCTAACTTGATTAATCGTTTATTCAATTCTTTCAAGAAGCCCAAACGATTAAAACAAAGGAGGAAAAATCCGCGATTTTAAACCCACCCACTATCCAGGGCTTATATATTTGTAACTCTGATAAATATTCAAGAATTTAACCTCTAATAAAAATCAGTTTTATGAAATCAGATCCCAGATAAATAAAGTGATACTGGATTTTTTCCAGAAGTCTATATGAAAAAGGAAGAAAATCAGTGTTAATGGAAAAATGGTTTTTTATCGATTGGCAAGCAATCTTTGTTCCTAGCATCAGCGTAGTTGAGTTGATTATCCGTGGCTCACTAGTTTACTTAGCACTGTTCACGGTATTACGTTTCCTTCCTAGCCGACAGCTAGGAACACTAGGAATTACTGATTTACTTGTAGTTGTACTATTTGCTGAAGCTGCCCAAAATGCGATGGCAAGTAATTATACATCGATTACTGAAGGCGCTATCCTAGTAGGAACTGTGATTTTTTGGAGTTATTTATTGAACTGGTTAGGCTACAAAATACCCCAGTTCCAACGTTTTATGAATCAGCCACCGCTGCTACTGGTAAAAAATGGTCGGATGATTCAGCGTCATTTGCAACGAGAGTTAATTACAGACGATGAGTTGATGAGCAAGTTACGTCAGCAAGGTGTAGAATTTTTAGCCGATGTAAAGTTTGCATATATGGAGGCTGACGGTAGGATTAGCATCATCACCTTTGACTCAAAAACTAATCCCGTCTCTGAGCCAAAAGCAGCATTAAAAATTGATCTACATTAATTAGACTGTAAAATATGACGGTTGTATTCTGTGCCGAACTGTGATTGAGCGTTATACTTTGCCCGAAATGGCTAATCTGTGGAGTGAAACCTATAAACTAAAAACTTGGCTGCAAGTCGAGATTGCTGTTTGTGAGGCTCAAGCTGAACTAGGTTACATTCCATCTCAGGCGGTTGAGGAAATTAAGGCCAAGGCAGATTTTGACCCCAAGCGGGTGTTAGAAATTGAGGCTGTAGTCCGCCACGATGTCATCGCTTTTTTGACAAATGTCAATGAATATGTTGGGGAAGCCGGACGCTACATTCACCTGGGTTTAACCAGTTCGGATGTTTTGGATACAGCTTTAGCACTGCAATTGGTTGCCAGCCTGGATCTATTATTGCAACGTTTGGAAGATTTGATTCAGGTAATTCGTGAAAAAGCACGAGAACATCGTCATACAGTCATGGCTGGCCGATCGCATGGTATTCACGCTGAACCGATTACTTTTGGTTTTAAGCTAGCTGGCTGGTTAGCAGAGGTGTTGCGACACCAAGAACGCTTAAGAATTCTCCGCCAAACCATTGCCGTGGGTAAGATTTCTGGTGCAGTGGGAACTTATGCCAATGTTGAACCCCGTGTAGAAGCGATCGCTTGCCAAAAACTCGGACTCAAACCCGATACGGCCTCAACACAAGTTATTTCCCGCGATCGCCACGCCGACTACGTGCAACAATTAGCTTTGGTAGCGGCATCCATCGAACGTTTTGCTGTAGAAATTCGCAATCTGCAAAAAACAGACGTTCTGGAAGTTGAAGAATTCTTCTCCAAAGGTCAAAAAGGCTCCTCAGCCATGCCACACAAGCGTAATCCCATCCGTTCGGAACGGTTAACGGGAATGGCGCGACTGGTGAGAAGTCATGCTGGTGCAGCCTTAGAAAACGTTGCTCTCTGGCATGAGAGGGATATTTCCCACAGTTCTGTAGAACGGGTGATTTTGCCAGATGCTTGTACTTTGACGCATTTTATGTTGTCAGAAATAACCGACTTGGTGAAAAACCTGTTGGTCTATCCTGAAAATATGGAACGAAATCTCAACTGCTACGGCGGCGTTGTGTTCAGCCAAAAAGTGCTACTTGCCTTGATAGACAAGGGAAGCAGCCGTGAAGAAGCTTATGCGATCGTTCAAGAAAGCGCTCACGTCGCTTGGAACAAGCCAGGAGGCAATTTCCAGGACTTAATTAGCAAAGACCCTCGCGTTACTCAAAAGTTGTCCCCAGCAGAACTAGAAGTCTGTTTTGACCCCCAGCAGCATCTCCAGCATTTAGAAGAAGTTTACCAACGATTAGGAATTTAGAATTAATTGGCTTGTAGTGAGCGCTTAAGCGCTTACTACAAACTTTTAGACTCAAAAAATAAACAATAAGCAGTCCTTTGTAGAGACGGCGATTTATCGCGTCTCTTGCCTTAACCAAAAGGCTGATTAGACGGATACTATATGAACCATTGAACCCACGTTAAAAAAGAATATAAAAATATTAAAAATATTTAGTATTGCATTGCTGAAGGCTGGATGTTTGATGCTGGAATTATTCTTATAACTGGGTAGTATACATAACAAATAACTAAGTATTTGTTAGTTCTACGAGTGCCTTAATGATTGAAATCCTAGCCACACTTTCTGCCTCTGCCGCAGCAGGAATGAGAATAGGCATACCTTTGCTAATTATTGGACTATTGCAGGGTAGTAACTTATGGTCACAAGTTCCAATTTTATCTCACATTTCCCCACCACTATTGTTAGGCTGCCTCACCTTTTGGTCTTTAGTTGAATTATTAGCCTCAAAAAAGCTATGGGGGCAAAGATTACTACAACTAGTTCAGTTATTCATGTCTCCCATCGTAGGCGCAATTATGGGGTTAGCAGTCGCTAATGCCACAGCAACACCAAACTGGCTGATTGCCTGTATTGGAGGTTCCTTAGCTTTAGTACTCCAGCTAGTTCAAGTTGGTTGGTTCTATCGGTTACGTGGCTTACCCTTGTGGGTAGTCTTTCTTCAAGATACCTTGTGCATTGCTCTAGTACTTTTTGCCTTTGATGCTCCTTGGCAAGGAGGATTAATTGCTTTAATACTGCTCTGGTTTGCAGTTCGTAGCGCGAAGCAGTGGTATGACTGGTATCACACAAGGGGATAGGGAATGGGGAATGGGGAATGGGGAATGGGGAATGGGGGAACATAGAAGGTAGGGGACACAAAGACAAAGACGTAACTATGCTAAGTTTTTCGGCTCTGGCCAATTCCCAATTCCCAATGCCCAATGCCCCAATACTTTTATTGCAAAAGCCCAATCATGTGCAAGAAGCCGTGACCGGTAATTAGCTCGATGATTAAGGCAATAAAGCCCAACATGGCAATTCGACCATTCCAGACTTCAGCACTAGTTGTTAGACCCCATTCCCAACGCTCTTGGGGGTACATTTTCACCATTTTTTTCATTTGGGCAGCTTGCGAAAGCTTAAAACTGGGGTTTTTCAGCGCATCAATTACTAAGTCTGCAAGTGCATTAATAAATACTGGATGAGTATTAGGAGCAGGAACGCGGCGGAAATTGTGAATTCCTGATTCTTCTGCGACTTCCCGATACTCAATATCAATTTCTTGCAGTGTCTCAATATGCTCTGAGACAAAACTGATAGGCACGACAACCAAATCTTTTACGCCTTGTGCGCCTAATTCTTTAAGCGCATCTTCAGTATAGGGTTGGAGCCATTCTACTGGGCCGACGCGACTTTGGTAAGCTAAAGTATGGGCATTGGGACGATTGAGAGTCTGCATAATCAGAGCAGTACATTCCTCAATTTCTTGCTGGTAAGGGTCGCCAGCCTCTTCAACGTAGCTTTTCGGAACGCCGTGAGCGCTGAAGAATATATGAACCTCGTCTGGATTAGGAAACTGCTCAAGTTCTTGGGCTATCAGCTCCGCCATTGCTTGGAGATAGCCTGGTTGTTTGTACCAAGAAGGAATAACGGTGTATTCAATGGGCTGAAGTTTTGGGTCTTCTTGCCAAAGTTTATCTAAAAGTCGAAAGCTGGAACCACTAGTACTGATAGAAAACTGGGGATATAGTGGTAATATTACCAGGTGTTCTATATTGTCTTGGGTAATCTGTGCGATCGCTTCTTCTGTATAGGGATGCCAATAACGCATTCCGACGTAGATATTGGCTTCTTGCCCTAAATAACCCAACTGTTCTTTTAAAGCTTCCCCTTGCGCTTCCGTGATCCGCCGTAGTGGAGAACCACCACCGATTTGCTTATAATTTTCTTGAGATGTTCTGGTTCGCCGCGAGGCAATAAACCAGGCTAGGGGCTTTTGCAACCAGCGAAAAGGTAGGCGAATAATTTCTGGATCGGAAAATAGGTTATACAAAAACGGCCCGACATCTTCTAGCTTATCAGGGCCACCGAGATTGAGTAATAAGACGCCTACACGACCCATAGCAGTTACTTTCCCCCAATCTTTTCAGATTTTTTACTAATGTTAACAATATATCTTTATTAAATAATAAAGCTTAATAGCAAGGAAATATGCAATGGCAACAATTTTAAGGGATTGGAGTTACCGCTATCAGTGGCTTTATGATGGCATCTCTCGTTTAGCAGCCTTAAGTGTAGGTGGTGAAGCCCGTTTTCGGCAACTTGCTTTGCAAGCCTTAACAATTCACTCAGATACTCAGGTTTTAGATTTATGTTGCGGTAGTGGTCAAACGACGCAAGTTTTAGTAAAAATTTCACAAAATGTAACAGGATTGGATGCTTCACCTAAGTCTTTGCAACGGGCGCGGCTAAATGTCCCGGAAGCGTCTTATGTCGAAGCTTTTGCCGAGGAGATGCCATTTGTAGATAATCATTTTGATGTGGTGCATACCAGCGTTGCATTACATGAAATGCAGTCTCAACAATTACGAAAAATTATTAATGAAGTTTATCGAGTGCTGAAGCCAGGAGGGGTATTTACGCTGGTGGATTTTCACGCTCCAACAAATCCGATATTTTGGCCTGGGATATCACTGTTTTTGTTGTTGTTTGAGACGGAAACAGCTTGGCAATTGTTAAAAACTGATTTGGCTGGATTGTTAACTGAGACTGGGTTTGATGTTAGTAAGCCAATTTTATATGCAGGTGGTAGTTTACAAGTTATACAGGCAAAGAAGTGAGATATAACTAAGGCGAACGCTGTAGCTTTTTTTTAGAAGAAAGCTTCGCTCCCTAATAGGGATTTTGTTTTATTGCGAGAATACTGCTGCAATTTAATTTGTCTGTATTGCTCGTTTCAATCCCTAATAGTTTGGATTGCACAAGACCCTTGGGAATATGCGCCACAGACAAAAAATGTAATTGGCGACTTTTTATTCAAAGGTGGTAACTTGATCCGTGCTAATGCTACCTCAATTGTTCTGAATTTAGATGCACTGAAATAATTGAGCTTATGGAAATAATGTAGTGCGTCAACGCAGTGTAACGCACTATACAAATAAATCAACCCTTAAACTTCAACATTCAAAGTCCGCACCAAAAAAGCCCATTTATCTGCGGCTTCCTCGATAATTTTAGCAGTGGGTTTACCTGCACCATGTCCTGCCTTAGTCTCAATTCTAATTAAGACTGGCGCATCACCTGCGTGAGCTTCTTGCAAAGCGGCGGCAAATTTGAAACTATGAGCAGGGACAACGCGATCGTCATGATCGGCTGTGGTAATTAAGGTTGCTGGGTAAGCTGTATCTGGTTTGATGTTGTGGAGTGGCGAATAAGCATACAGCGCTGGAAACTCTTCGGAATTATCTGCTGAACCATATTCGGAAGTCCAAGCCCAACCGATGGTAAATTTGTGGAACCGCAACATATCCATCACGCCGACGGCGGGTATTGCTGCACCAAACAAATCGGGGCGCTGCGTCATGCAAGCACCTACCAATAAGCCACCATTACTACCACCTGCGATCGCTAGCTTCTGTGTCTTAGTATATTTATTAGCAATCAACCACTCAGCTGCACCAATAAAGTCATCAAAGACATTTTGCTTTTTATCCTTCATTCCTGCTTGATGCCATTCTTCGCCGTATTCTCCACCACCGCGGATATTGGGCATAGCATAGACACCACCCATCTCCATCCACACCAAGAGACTCACAGAAAAGCCAGGTGTCATTGAGGCATTAAAACCACCATAAGCATAGAGATAAGTGGGGTTATTTCCATCTAATTTAATGCCCTTTTTGTGCGTAATAAACATGGGTACTCTAGTACCATCTTTGCTCTGATAAAAAACCTGTTTTGTCTCATAATCATTAGGATTAAAATCTACCTCTGGCTGTCGAAAAACAGTACTTTTACCAGTTATCATATCGTAGCGATAGATAGTTCCTGGTGTGGTAAAGCTGGTGTAACTATAAAAAGTTTCGGTATCATGACGTTTTCCTCCAAAACCTCCGGCTGAACCGAGACCAGGTAATTGTATCTCACGAATAAATCCGCCTTTGAGGTCAAAGATTTTAATTTGGCTATGAGCATCTTTGAGGTAATCAGCAACAAATTGGTTATTGAGTATGCCTACACTTTCTAATGTTTCTGCTGATTGAGGAATAATTTCTCGCCAGTTTTCTGGCGCAGGGTTTTGAGTGTTAATTGCAATAACTCTTCCGCGTGGTGCATTTAAATCTGTGCGGAAATAAAAGACGCTATCATCATTGTCGATAAAGCTGTAATCTGCCTCAAATTGGTTAATTAATTCTACGACTTCAGAATTAGGGTTAGTTAAATCTTTGAAGAAAACCAGATTTTTGGAGTCAGTACCCAGCCAAACAGAAATTATTAGATAATGTCCATCTTCAGTCACACCACCACCAAAACCCCATTCTTTTTGGTCAGGACGATGATAAATCAGTACATCTTCTGATTGAGGTTTGCCTAGTTGATGATAGTAGAGCTTTTGATAATAGTTAACATCTTCTAATTGAGTTTTCTCATTCGGCTCGTCGTAGCGACTGTAGAAGAAACCTTGATTATTATGTGCCCACGATGCACCAGAAAATTTAATCCACTTCAGATGGTCTTGTAGGTCTTCACCAGTTTCAACATCGCGTACTTTCCACTCTTGCCAATCAGAACCAGAGGTGGATAGACCATAAGCTAAAAGTTTCCCATCCTCGCTAATAGACAATCCTGAAAGGGCAACAGTGCCATCTTCTGAGAGTTGATTGGGATCGAGTAAAACTTTGGGTTGATCTTCGAGGGTTTTTAGAGTGTAGAGGACACTTTGGTTTTGCAGTCCATCATTTTTAAAATAAAAGTAGCGTTCGGTGGAACCGTCTTGTAGAGATTCACCTTCTTTAAAAGGGATACCATATTTTTCATAATCCCAAAGTTTGGTGAGGCGCTGTTTAATTTTTTCTCTGGCAGGAATTTCACTCAAATAGCCAAAGGTAATTTGATTTTGTGCCTCAATCCAAGCCCTTGTTTCTTCAGAGTCAGGATCTTCTAACCAACGATAAGAATCTGCGACTAAAGTACCGTGGTAGTTATCAACTTGATTGCTTTTCTGGCTGGATGGGTAGGTGATAGATTTTTTAGATGAAGGCATAATCTTAGGTTGAAGTGCTTCTTTACATACTACAAAGATAGACCTAAGACGTGGGATATACATTGACCAAACCTGCGGAAAATTCTCATTGGAAAGGGTAACAGCCAAATTACTACTCAGCAGTAAGTAGCCCTGTTAGGATTTGAATCAGCAAGAAAAAACTATAATTTGCTTAAAGTGTGATTTATCTTACTCCTTAGACCAAAAATGCCAGAGGTATCGTTACAGCTTTTCTTTTCTTACTCTCACAAAGACGAAACTCTACGGGATGAATTATTAAGCAATACTCCCACGCTTTCTGGCTTCTTTGTAGGAAGTTCCGACATTTTTTAAACCAGCTTTAATCATTTGTTGTTCTAGGAGGGCAAAGAAACGCGCTCTATCGCCACCTTTTACCACTGCTTGATTATGCGCTTCGGCGATCGCAACTGGATAGCCATATCCTTTTTGTACTTGTGCTAACATCAATCCCAGTGCTTGATCTAACATGGTTGCATTCTCCGCTACCCATGCCGGAACTTCGATACGGGCGATTTCGGTACCAACGTGGACATAGCAAAAATAAATGGTTTGATCGCCGTAGAGTTCGAGAATCGGGGAATTACTCCGCCAAAGGGTACTACGTTGTCCTGGTTTGAGTTGGGTTGCCCAAACAGAAGTATCTCGCAACTGTTCAAAAATTTTACAAGGTACTTTTTCTAGCTGATTTGGGCAATGACTTTTACAGTCTGGCACTGGATGAGGACAAGCCAACAATCGTAAAAAGTTCATTGTTTCGATGCTGCGAGAGGCGCTAAGATAACCCATCACGGGAATTTGAGCATCACGCATTTGCTGCCAAGCTTCCAGAATGGGCGGTAAAATGCGATCGCGTGCGTCCATCGGTAATTGTTCTAAAAACCAGTAAATTAACGAACCATCTACCATAGCCAATGCTGGTGCTTCCCCTTTAGCCGCACATGCAAGTTCTGCTAAAACCGTTGTTTCTGATGCAGTGCGGCGGAAACTCATCCATTCCTCGGTTCTAATTCCCCACTGCCGAGACATATATAAGTCTTCTGGGCGGTAAAATACTTCTGGCAAACTATCGAGTAGCGGATGGCGGTTTTGTCCGTAGTGTAAGACGACTCTGCCGATATTTAGGAGATAACAGTAAGCAATTTCGTGATGGTTGGGGGCAATTTGGGAACCATCGGTAGCAATTACAGTATGAATTTTTGGGGGAACTGAGATATCGATGCAGGTTTCTAGCGGCTCAATTGGGGTAGCATTAGCAAAGAGAATGCGATCGCGCCATTTTTCCTGGCGATCGATTAAATCTTGTTGAGACTCATAAGCATTTTTTAGATGTTGTTGTGCCAATTCTAAACGCTGACGACTGGCAGCAGCTTCTAAGGTAAGATGCTGACTTAAGCCCTGCATTTGTCGCGCCAGTTTTGTTAAATCAAGCATAAAGGTAAGTGATAAATTATAAATTTGGAGTTTTAGTAATTCATTATTATTTATCTATATATTTTAAATATCTCGCTTCGTTGCCATTTTGCTAGAAAATTAAAATAATTCGTAATTGATAATTAGACTTTAATGATTGCTGATGTAATTCGTAATAAAAGTAAGTTGGGTATTTAGACCACTTACAATACTTGTCGGTTAAGGGGGAAAGGGGAAGGGGAAAAGGGAAATAAAAAACCTTTAACCCTTACCCTTTAACCTTTTCCCCAAACCAAATTCTGAGTTGAAAATGCAAAACCCGAGTAGTATTGAGACCACTTACAAATTACGAATTACTTTAAAGTAACAGGCAAAGCCCATTACGAATTAGTTAAAGCCAAGCAGGGAAATCTCTGGCAAACTGAGACAGTGATAACAAATGAATTTGCGGATCATTTTGAGCCGCTTCTCTTTCTGGTTGAGTATTATAGCCCCAGTCTGCAAGGAACAGTCTTACATCTTCAAGGTCTGTTTGTTGTTGGACTAACTGCAATGTCTTGAGTCTATCTTCTACAAACCAGAGACTAACTGGCTTGTTTTCTGCTTGTTGTTTTAATTCTCGCAAAATTTCATATTTGGGGCGCTTGACTTCTTTCCCAAAAATTGCTGCTGCCGGTAAATTAACTCCTTCTTGTTGGAGCAACTGCTGTACAAAACGTCCCTCTTTAGTGGTTACAATGTATAGCTTAACTCCACTGTCAAGAGTTAATTTGATTTTTTCTACTACACCCGGATAAAATCTATGCAGACTTAGCCAACCATCTAAATCTGTGGTAATCCATTCATCCCGTTGGTTATCTAGTTTCGTAGCAATTTCTCTTGCTTGTAGCTTGTCATTTAACAAAAGTTGTGGGGCGATGCTTAACCATTCATGAAGAATTTTCTCATCAGGAATTCCATCTACTAGCGCTTTGATTAAAACGGGCATTTCCCAACCTGTTTCAATTACAGGGCGTAGGCGATAGAATCTCAAAGCTAAATCATCTGCTGGTGTGTCGTTAGCTGGCGACCAAATTTCACAGTAGGTACGCCACGCTACCTCAAAATATTCAATTAGTCCGTCGCAAATCACTCCATCAAAGTCCAGGGCTAAAATCGTGGGACTACTTGCGGTCATTGTTTTGAGGATTAAAACTGCTGTTGTCAGCTTACCCGACAAATTTAAATTATGCAGTAATTTTTGTTAGTCTTTTAGAATTTCTAACTTGCTCAAAAAGTATGGTGGCATTGTCTAATCTAATTTGATATTGGTAGCTTAACGAGGATCTACAGCAGGTTTATGATCAACTAAACGAACTTGGTTTTGCTTGACTACTACAGTGATTAGTGGTAAAGAACGCTTTGCTGGGCCATGAACGACTCGACCCTGAGAATCATATTGAGATCCATGACAAGGACAAATAAAGTGATTCTTCTCAAGATCCCACTCAACTGTACATCCTAAATGGGTACAAGTTGGATTGATAGCGTACTCAGCAATCTTTGGCCCATCTTGAATGATCAGATAATCAACGCTATTGTCTGGCAAGCCTTTGACGAGAATTGGAATTCCAGACTTTGCAGTTGTCAATAGTGCATTAGTCTCAATTTGCTTGCCGTCTTTGTCCAGTGCCACAGATCCGGGAAGATAATTTTCACAGCGCGAATTCTTTGGATAAAGGGAGCAAAGGGTTTCTAGGCTAATCTCACGACCTTGGCTGACTTTGGGAAATAGATATGCGATCGCTACTGATGCCGCTGTACCACCTAGCGTGTAAATTAAAAAATCTCGGCGCGTTTTTATCCTAGCTGGAATTTTGCCGTTAGTAGAATAATTATCTTTCATGACCCGATATACCAAGAAAGGTCTACTAATATATTACGGTGCAATCGTATGATAATTATTCTTTGCTTTGAAGTTGTTTACTCGTAAAAATACCGTATTTAGGACTAAATAGTAATGCCAGCAAAAATAACCCCGATACGACTAAAACGATCGCAGGGCCAGAGGGCAAGTTATAAAAGTAGCTGAGGTACATCCCACTAATACTGGAAATTACACCAATTACTGCACCCAAAATCATAACTTGGTTGAGACGCTTAACTAATAAATAAGCGGTGGCTCCTGGTGTAATTAAAAGTGATAATACTAAAATCACACCCACAGCTTTCATGCTGGCGACAATTGTCAAAGCTATTAGTACCATCAATCCAAAGTTCAGCCGATTAACCGGCAAACCCGCAGCTTGAGCGCCTAAAGGATCAAATGTGTAAAATAAAAGCTCTTTATATAATAAAAGAACAACAATTAAAACAATTGTGGCAATGATCGCAGTGTCTCGCACTTCATCAATGGTAACGCCAAGAATATTGCCAAATAGGAAGTGATTTAAGTCGATTTTATTATCTTTTTGAATAACAGTAATTAGGGTAATACCAAGGGCAAAGAATGCTGAAAAAACTATACCCATTGCCGCATCTTCTTTGATTGGCGATCGCACCCGAATCCAGGCGATCGCCATTGTACTCAGAACACCCGCAATAAATGCGCCAACATATATATTTGCTCCCACCATAAAAGCGATCGCTAGTCCGGGTAAAACTGAGTGACTGATGGCATCACCCAACAAGGCTAGGCGCTGTACCATTAGGTAGCTGCCTACAACTGCACACAACATCCCAACTAAAATGGCAATCACGAGTGATCGCTGCATAAAGCCGTATTGCAACGGCTCAATTAATGCTTGTAACATATTTTGTCATTTGTCATTTGTCATTCGTCATTTGTCATTAACTAATCCCCTATACCCAATGACATTTTAGGCAGCATCAGAAAAGTACATTACTTTACCGCTATAAGCACGATGCAGATTTTCTTCGGTAAGTACTTGTTGCCGTGAACCTGTGGCGATTACTTCACGGTTTAGTAATATTAAATCATCGAAGTGAGTGATTGATTCCCCTAAGTCGTGGTTGACTACTAGCACGATTTTGTTTTCGGCAGCTAGTTCATGGAAGACTTCAAAAACCACCGACTGGGTTTTTTGATCGATGCCTACTAGAGGTTCATCAAAGCAGAAAATTTCTGCTTGCTGTGTTAAAGCACGGGCTAAAAATACCCGTTGTTGTTGTCCTCCTGATAATTGTCCAATGGGGCGATCGCAATATTCGCTCATTCCAACTCTTTCTATGGCATTTTTTGCTACTTGGCGACTAACTGCTGAGAAGCTACGCAACCAGCCTGTTTTCTTTACCCGTCCCATCATGACTACATCCCAGACTGTTGCGGGATAAGTCCAATCAATTTGGCTACGTTGTGGTACATAGGCAACTTTCTCTAATTGTTGCATCAAGGGTTTGCCTTGGCATAGCACCGTACCACTACTGACAGGAACCAAGCCTAACATTGCTTTCATCAGCGTACTTTTGCCAGCACCGTTGGGGCCAAAAATACCCGTCAGTTTTCCTGGTTTGACGATACAGCTAACGTCTCTTAAGGCTTCTTGTGTCCGGTAGTATACGCCTAAATGGGCAATACTAATTGCTGCTGTGGAACTCATATCGAATTTGATAGTTTTTGCAGGAAAAGAGACATTTTTCATATTCGGGTTTCAATATTTATTTCTTGAGCTTACTATAAAAATGAGAGAAATATGAAAAAATCTATAATTAGATGTAATATCCAAGATAAATGAAACTAATACCAGAGACAGACGGCAGTAATCCTTACGGTAAGGGAATAATCGGCAGGATGAAGGGAAAAATTCTTTTCCGGCTTTGTTTGGGAATGCTTTTGCCTTTGGCTTTATTAAGTTGTACACAGAAAGACTCTAACCCCAACACCATCAAGGGGGATAAGCCGCGAGTTGTTGCAACTAGCACTGTCATTGCTGATTTGGCACAAGAGGTTGCAGGAGACGAAATTCAACTAAGTGGAATCCTCAAACCGGGTACTGATCCTCATGTTTACGAACCAGTACCAGCAGACAGCAGGGTTTTGGAAGAAGCTAACTTGATTTTGTATAACGGCTACAACCTGGAACCGGGACTGATTAAATTAATGAATGCTTCTGGTGGTAAAGCGCGGAAGATACCAGTAGGGGAAGCTGTCAAATCCTTGCAGCTTGATAAAGGCAAAGGCGAAATAGTACCAGATCCGCACGTTTGGGGTAGTGCAGAAAATGTGATCGCAATGACAAATGCAATCCGAGATGCGTTGATTGAGTTGTCACCTGAAGATAAAGACAAATTTACTCAAAAGGCATCACAACTTACGAATGAATTAAAACAGTTACATAGCTGGATTAATCAACAAATTCAAACTATCCCCGCAGATAAGCGGAAACTGGTGACAACCCATGATGCCTTCCAATATTATGGACGCGCTTATGGGATTGCGATCGCAGGTACTTTAATTGGCATTAGTACCGAAGAACAACCAAGCGCTCAAACAGTCCAGAGATTAGTTGAGTCCATTAAAAAGATCGGCGTTCCCGCAATTTTTTCTGAAACTACAATTAACCCAGCTTTAATTAAAACTGTTGCTCAAGAAGCAGGAGTGAAATTAGCACCAAATCAACTCTACTCTGATTCAATTGGTGCAAAAGGAAGTAATGGAGATTCTTACATCAAAATGATGGAGGCGAATACCCGTAGCATTGTAGAAGCATTAGGGGGAAAATACACGCCATTTCAACTAAAGAAGTAAATTTATCCGAGTAAATATCTAACCTAAGACGTGTTCTTTTCAAAGTCTCTCCAGAGAAAGAACTTTTTGTATCTTTGATTTTTTAGAGTGTTATTAGCAAAGCTAGATTTTTTAATACCTGAAAAGCCATGACTGATAAAACTCAAGAAAATCAAATTCGTCAACCAGTAAGTGAAGATACACATTTACGCGAAGAACCAAATGTCAAAGAAAGAAACTTAACAGCGAATCCTGGAGATAGAATTTCTGATGAGTCTGAATCTATTGAAGAAAAGGCTAAACAGGTAGCTGTGGATGATGTACCAGACATTACAGGCGACAAAATCACAGTCCCGACTTACTTTGTTGTAGATGAACCCGATGGCACAAAGAAAGCACTCCACCACGTTAAAGATGCTGAAGAGATTTCTGACATGATTCGGGAAGCACGAGTTGACGAAAATGGAAATCGAATTTGGTGGTAGTTATTCATTAAAGAGACGCGGGGACACGAGAGTTATTTCTTTGCGTCCCCGTATCTGTTTTCTTAGATCAAGTTAGTTTATATAATGACACATCTGGAACTTTTCCTAGGATGAACGATAATGGTAGATGTCACAAGTACCAAAGAATTGACATATTGGACTACACCAGAAATTAAAAATCAAATTTTAGAACTTGTTAAAGACCGCAATCTAGAGCCATTAAAAGCCAAAGTAGAATTTTATAAAAATGAATTAGCACCATACTTTGCAGAATTGAGCCGACGTAATCCCTTTGAGAAGGTTGCGGATCAAGTAGCGATCGTGACGGGAGTATGGGTACCAATATGGTCTACTATACCTTTTCAAGATATCTTACCTGGTAGGATACACGAGCAGTCTTACCAAATTTTTCATACTGATGGTTACTATGCAAATATTGCCCGTTATGCACCAGGACATCAGTCTGGTTTTTGGCAAAAAATTGCATCAAAACTACCAGCTTATGACTTAATGTTGTTGCAAAAATATTCAGTTATAGATGAAAAGTGGGATATTAAAAATGTTGGGATATTCCAAGCATTGAAAAATAGAGAAATCCCGTTGACAATTGATGATGCAGATGAGTGGTTTACGACAACAGTCGAATCTAAATTTCAGCAAGCAGCACCAAATATAGATTTACAGCAAGAACTTATAGTAAAAGATATGGACAGAAATACTGTCAAAAAATTTAAAAAAGTTTACCTAGCTACTTCTTTTTTAGAGCATCTATATATAGATAATGATTTTCGGTTAGTTAAGAGTCAACGAGAAGCAACACAACGACCAAGTTATACAATAGCTATTCGTAGACGTTAAAACTAACAAAATTTTTTAATTTTATGCAGCCACTACAACAACAAATCACTTCTACCGACAGTTATAACTACCTGCTATTCTTGCCCAGTGGACTGCACCAAGACGGAAGTCCCAACGAAAAACAAGAGCCACTTTTGCCAACAATCTTATGTTTACATGGTTCGGGTGAGCGAGGCTCTTACTTAAATCATGTGAAAAAGCACGGTGTCGCCAAGGTTGTAGAACAACAGCCAGATTTTCCCTTCATTGTCATTTCTCCCCAATGTCCGCGCGGTGAATATTGGAATATAGAACGATTAAGCACCCTTCTGGAAGAGGTTATTGCATCCTATCCTGTTGATCCAGATCGGGTTTACCTGACCGGTTTAAGCATGGGTGGTTACGGAACCTGGCATTTAGCAGCAGCGCAGCCAGAACGATTTGCGGCGATCGCGCCTATCTGTGGCGGTGGTAATCCAGCCCAAGCACATAAGCTGAAAAGCCTTCCTGTGTGGGCGTTTCACGGAGCAAAAGATAATGTTGTTCCCTTAAGCGAGTCCGAAATCATGGTTTCTGCACTCAAAGCCCACGATGGGAATGTGAAATTTACAGTTTATCCAGAAGCCGATCACGACTCATGGACGCAGACATACAATAATCCAGAGTTGTATGAGTGGTTTTTGCAACATCGGAGACAGCCGACTGTAGATTAAAGATATTTTCTTCTGCATTTTAATACATCTCTAAATAACAGCTATTTTCAGGTAAATAGACCACGCGATAGGGGTGAAAGCAATACTTTTCGGTTAAACCCAATAATCTCTCTTTTGGTCTGGGGAAAGGTTAAGGGGGAAAGGTCCTGCGCCACTACTAAAATTTACGCAAGAGCGATTGCCCTAACTTCAACATATTTTCATCAAAAATATTTTTTAGCGTCCAAAGATTAAAACTTCTAACAAGTCATCACTTGCACCTTTGACATCAGAGTATATAACTTCAATAATGTTCTTACGTAAAAATCCGTAGTCATATAGGATTCTTATTTGATTTTCGCTAAATATACTGAGAACTGAAACCCAATCTGGCTAGCTCTCAGTCAGCTTTGCTTTGACAAATCAAATGAGATTGCTATATAAATCGGCATTAATAGGGTTGCATTATGCTTTTTTCGAATTCAAAAACTAACTTAAAAACTCGCCAAAATAATAAAATAAGCAGAGTTTTTTGGACTCCTACTAACGTTCTGATACTCACTGGATATTTAATAATTTTACCAATTTGTACATTGACAACTTTATCCTTATTATTGCCCTTATTCACTGCTAGTTTATTCGCTTCCATTGGAACCTCGCACTACTCTACATCGATTCCTTGGATAGATGATGCCTCTGAATGTGAATATACTGGGAGAAGCTGGCGCGATCGCAAGTGTTGGGATAATCAACACGATCCCATGTTCTGAATGGATATTGCACAAAGAGGTGTGTAAATAATTAGAACAATTGCTTAATTTGACAAAACAGGCTACCAGTCTTGGAATTAGATCAAAATGGATATGTAGCCTGTTGTTTGTCCAATCTTGAATCAACCTAACTTTGTGCGAAATCTGCAAGAAACTCATTTAAATCGTGCCCGCGCTAGTCTTAGACAAGCACTGTCTTGGTATGGATATCTCCGCAAATCAGGACAGTTGTCATCTAACCCGGAATTGGCAGGTTTGTTAAAACCGGAATTGGAAGCTTTGAACTCTACACTCAACAAGCTGGACTCTAACGTGATTAGAATTGCCGCTTTTGGTTTGGTGAGTCGTGGTAAGTCAGCAGTTTTAAATGCTTTACTGGGAGACAAAATTTTGCAAACTGGGCCCCTAAACGGTGTCACTCAATGGCCCCGTTCGGTGCGTTGGCAGCCAGGAGGTAAGGTACTAGTAGAGTTAATTGATACCCCAGGATTAGATGAAATTGAGGGTGAGTCACGGGCGGATATGGCACGAGAAGTTGTGCATCAGGCGGATTTGATTTTGTTTGTCGTGTCTGGTGATATCACGCGCACTGAGTATCAGGCATTGCTGGAATTGCGGCGATCGCAAAAACCCTTGATTTTAGTATTTAACAAAATAGACCTTTACCCAGATACAGATCAGGGAGCGATTTACCAAAATTTGCAACAATTGGGTGCTGGGAACCCCCAAGCAAAGCCTCTATTGCCTGATGAAATTGTCATGGTGGCGGCGGAACCAGCAGCAATGGAAGTGCGGGTTGAGTGGCCTGATGGGCGTGTCAGTTATGAATGGGAGACACCACCACCGCAAGTAGACGAACTCAAAGAGACGATTCTGAACATTCTGAATCGGGAAGGGCGATCGCTTCTGGCTTTAAATGCCCTTATCCAAGCACGGGATGCAGAAGCTGCGATCGCTCAAAAAACCATCGACTTACGCGAACAAGAAGCTGAAGATATCATTTGGCAATTTACCAAATACAAAGCTTTGGCAGTAATGCTCAATCCCATCGCTTTCTTAGATATCCTTGGCGGAACTGTTGCCGATTTAGCTTTAATTCGCGCTCTAGCTAGATTATATGGTTTGCCGATGACTAGCTATGAAGCCGGAAAAATTTTAAAAACGATTTTATTTAGTTCTGGTGGCTTGCTACTGGGGGAACTAGGTAGTAGTTTTATTTTGGGCTTAGGTAAAACTACTGCTGCAATAACCAGTGCTGACAATCCCAGCAATATTAGTGCTTTTGCTGGCAGTGCGATCGCTCAAGCTGGTATCGCTGGTTATGGTGCATACTCCGTTGGTAAAGCTGCTCAGGTGTATCTCGAAAAAGGCTGCACTTGGGGACAGTTGGGTGCTAGCAGCGTAATTCAAGAAATTCTCTCTCAAGTCGATCAGAATACAATTCTGTATCGTTTGCGACAAGAGCTAGGTATAAAATATTGAGAATAAATAATTTTTGTTAAGCATTTGTTACCGTTTACAAGTGTTTATGAACTTCTATCAAGCTCTTCTGACAATTGACTGACATTTCGAATTTGGGATGCAAGATTGAGGAAACAGGTTACAGGGAAAAGGTTATAGAAAAAACTATCCTCTATCCCCTAATATCTATCTGCGTAAATTAAAGGTGAAAGGATCATGACAACTACCCTAAACTCATTTGAAACTGCTGGTGCAGCAAATCTTGAAGAAGCCATTACTGAAGCAATTACTGAAGCTCGCACAACTTGTGAGCTAAATGGCAGCGATTCTGCTAATTGTGCCGTAGCCTGGGACATTGTGGAAGAATTGCAAGCAGAGAAAGCGGATCAGCAACAAGCAAAAGCAAAGAAAAACTCTTTAGAAAACTATTGCGATCGCCATCCAGCTTCCGTAGAATGTCTAATCTACGACGTTTAACTTTTACGTAAATCAGTTGTTGCTGATTGCGTTATTTGCTTAATTGCCTCGAAATCGGGTAATGGTATTTCACTATCCATTCCCAACCACAAAAGATATTCAATATTCCCAGCCGGGCCAGTGATCGGCGACCAAGTTAAGCCTTTGTATTTCCATCCTAATCCGTTGGCTGCTTGCAACACCTGGAAAATAGCATCAGCTTGGTCGTTTGGATCTCGCACAACACCTTTTTTACCCACACGGGATCTGCCAACTTCAAACTGTGGCTTGACTAACAACACAGCTTCTCGGTTAGCTTGAGTTAGTTGCCACAAAGCAGGCAGAATCTTAGTTAAAGAAATAAACGATACATCAACCACCGCCAAATCAGGAATCGGATCGTTTTCGCTATATAACTCCTCTGGTCGTAGTTGGCGTAAATTGGTACGTTCTCGCAAAATCACCCGCGAATCATTTCGCAACCGCCAGTCAACTTGTCCGTAACCAACATCAATGCCGTAAACTTGTTTTGCTCCAGCTTGCAAGAGACAATCAGTAAAACCACCTGTAGAAATCCCACCATCTAAACAAATGCGCTCTGTTACAGGGATGGCAAATACTGACAAAGCTTTGGAAAGTTTTTCACCGCCTCTAGAAACAAAAGGCGATCGCTCTTTAATATTTATTTGAGCCGAAATATCAACTTCTGTACCAGGCTTATCAACTAGCTGCTGATTAACAGTCACTTCCCCCGCCTGAATTAACCTTTGTGCTAAGGCGCGAGAAGAACATAAATTTAGCTCTACTAATAGTGTGTCGAGTCGCTGTTTAGCCAATTAACTAGACTCTCCTGGTGAGATTAAAACCAAAGCACGTGAAAATATAGCTAGAAACATCTTACTGCAAGGATTGGGTACGGTAGTCAATACCAAAACCTTTATAACGCTTGAATGAAAAACAAAACCCATCTAGAAAGTGTCTAAATGGGAAAATTTCTGGTGAATTTTTGAATTCGCCAACAACGCCACGCTGCGCGAACAAAAATCAAAGCGGATTCTTATACATATTCCAGTGGCGACCCATCCTGAAAAACTAGTAATTCCCCCGGTTGAATTTGTGTCCAAACTTCGTTGTCAGTAAGAGGAGTAGTAGCAATGACAGCAACGCGATCGCGTTCGGTAGTAACTTCCCGAAAATCTACGGTCATGTCTTGATCGATTAAATGGGCCGCTGCAAAGGGCGCTTGACGGACAATGTAGCTGAGGTTAGTTGAACAATGAGCAAAAAAGTGTTCTCCATCAGATAACAAGTAATTGAATATACCTATTTCAGCAATTGCATCACTAATTTGTTTGAGTACAGGGTACAGTTTCTTGATGTCAGGTTTACCATCAGGAAAGCGCGATCGCAATGTTTCTAGCATCATACAGAATGCTTTTTCACTATCTGTATCACCTACGGCTTGATAAAAGCCCAAATTTTCTGGATCAAAATTTGGCAAATTACCGTTGTGAGCAAATACCCAATACTGACCCCACAATTCTCTGCGGAAAGGATGGCAGTTGTGTAGGGCAACTTCACCCTGGGTAGCTTTACGGATATGGGCTATGACATGGGTTGAATGGATGGGATAACTCCGCACCAACTCTGCTACTGGAGAAGCAACAGAAGGTTGGGCATCTAAAAACATCCGACATCCCTTCCCTTCAAAGAAAGCAATGCCCCAACCATCGCTATGATGATCTGTTCTTCCTCCCCGTGCAGAAAACCCTTCAAAAGAAAAGCAAATATCCGTTGGAACATTGCAATTCATTCCGAGCAATTGGCACATGAATGTTGCACTCTAAATTTTCGACTAAGGTCTCAGGATCAAGATACTTCAGAATGCTGCATTGATTCTGGAGCGATCGCTTCAATGTTGGAATTTAATTGGGAATTGGGAATTGGGAATTGGATATGCTTATTTTCTATGTCCTCTGCTGTACTGTTAATATTTCTTAACCAATTACGAACTACAAACTTGTACTGAGCGTAGCCTCTCGTAGAGAAGTATTACGAATTACAAATTATCTAAAGCATTTGCTTTAAATATTGCTCATAGCCTAGTTGTTCTAGCTTTTCTTGCTTTGCAATTACTGATTCACAGAGAGTTTGACGATATTGTTGCACTTTTTCTAGCAATTCTGGTTGTTGAGTTGCCAGTATTTGTACTGCTAAAAGTCCGGCATTTTTGGCATTACCGATCGCCACTGTTGCCACAGGAATACCCACAGGCATTTGTAAAATAGAATACAAAGAATCTACTCCTTGTAGGTTTCGGGTGGGTACAGGAACACCTATAACAGGAAGTGGTGTTAAAGATGCTACCATTCCAGGCAGATGGGCAGCACCACCCGCACCGGCAATAATCACCTTAATACCGCGTTGGTGTGCAAGTTGAGCATATTGCACCATCCGCTCTGGGGTACGGTGAGCAGAAACGATCGCGACTTCGCTCTCAACGCCAAATTCTTCACAAACTGCGATCGCGTCTTTCATGGTGGGCAAATCAGAATCGCTGCCCATGATAATACCAACTAGGGGAGTCATAATAATTAAAAATTAAAAATTAGAAATTAAAAATTATTTGAGTTAGGTTATACCGATTTATCATCTCATTGATTGATGTTGGTTGCATCTAAAATCAGATTTATCTTTCTTCTTGCCAGTGTGATGACCCAAGCAACACAAAATTTTGTAGATATTATCAATGCTAGAGTGCCTGGTTACAAAGATTTGCAAATGCTCTTGGTTGATGAAGAGGGCATAATTGAGCAAATCTTGCCAATGGGTACAGTAGAAGCACGCAGCCGTGCATCTCTAATAAACGTTGCTGGCGACTGGATTTCATTGGGTGGCGTTGATTTACAAATTAACGGTGCTTTGGGATTGGCATTTCCTGATTTAACGGCTGAAAATGCTCATAAGCTCCAGGAAATCTCACAATTTTTATGGGATGTCGGGGTAGATGGATTTTTACCCACAATTGTGACAACTTCAGTAGAAAACATTCAGCGATCGCTTGCTATTATTGCTGAAGTTCTCCCCAATCAGCCAGCAGGTGCCAAGATTCTAGGAGTACATCTAGAAGGGCCATTTTTAAATCTCCAAAAGCGCGGCGCACACCCAGCAGAGTATCTCTTACCTCTGACAATGGATCGGGTAAAGTGGGTTTTGGGTGATTATGCCCATGTCGTGAAAGTCATCACCTTAGCACCGGAGTTAGATTTCACTGGCGAAGTAATTCCATATTTGCGTTCTCTGGGAATTACTGTCAGTTTAGGGCATTCTCAGGCAACATCTGCTCAAGCACAACGTGCCTTTGAACAAGGTGCAACGATGGTAACTCATGCCTTCAATGCCATGCCAGCATTACATCACCGAGAACCAGGATTATTAGGGGCAGCAATTATCGATCCTGATGTAATGTGTGGTTTTATTGCTGATGGTGAACACGTTTCGCCCATGATGCTACAAATTTTGCTTCGCGCTAGCTATCAAGAACAAGGGCTGTTTCTCGTCAGCGATGCCCTTTCCCCTCTGGGGCTACCTGATGGCGTGTATCCTTGGGACAGTCGGCAAATTGAAGTTAAAAACGGTACGGCACGATTGGCCGATGGCACTTTGTCGGGGACGACTTTACCTTTATTGGTGGGAGTGCAGAATTTGGTGAAGTGGGGAATTTGTGATGTAGAAAGTGCGATCGCTTTAGCTACTAATGCACCTAGAAAAGCGATTGGTTTACCAGGGATGGTTA
The DNA here is from genome assembly GCF_014698055.1 of Nostoc sp. FACHB-133. NCBI lineage: Bacteria > Bacillati > Cyanobacteriota > Cyanophyceae > Nostocales > Nostocaceae > Nostoc > Nostoc sp. FACHB-133. The sequence continues at coordinate 51,010 of NZ_JACJSH010000020.1, read as the reverse complement.
AGAGTCAATCCGCTAACTTATTACGCTGGCATTGGGATGAGACTACAAAAGAATTAACTTGGCAACGTGTTCTTACCGCAGAGATGGTGAAGAAGGCAGAAGATGGGAATTTATCTGTTGCTCTCAACTCCATATAATTCCAAAATAGCGAAAAAGGGAAAGGTTTTATGATCCCTTTCCCTTTAATCTGAGTGGAGTCTAAGCTTCAATTACGAATTACGTTAGCGCAGCGTTAGCGACGCAGGAGCGTCATTACGAATTAGTAATTATTACGCAGGGTTCGGTTGAGTTCGGTTTTGAAGTAGCTGGATAATTGCAGCTTTTTCTAAAATTCCAACTAGAACGCCGTTCTCACGAATCACGGGAAGCACAGATAACTTTTGTTGTTCGAGTAACTGCATGACTTCCAGCAGAGGTTGATCTGATTGGACTGTGGTAGATTCGGTAATTGGTCGCATGACTTCTTTTACTTGAGTTTCTGACCACAATGCTGTTGGTACATTTCGTAAATTATCAACTGCGATCGCACCTACTAATTGTCCATCATCATCAGTTACTAAAAACCGATGCCAGTTTTGCCCACTGATGACTCGCTCATCGGCAAACTCTCTCAGGCTAAGATTACCAGATACAATCGGGCTGTCATGAGTTACAGCATCTTCAGCAGTCAAACCTGTGAGCTTTTCTTGCACTCTGGCAAATTGAGCCGAATTACCAGCATTTTGCAACAAGAAGAAACCAACTAACAAATTCCAGAAGTTACCAGCGCTGCCAAAGAATACTAGGGGAAGTAAACCTGAAAGAATTGCTACCCAACCGAAGATTTGTCCAACTCGACTAGCAAAAGTTACGCCTTTATAAGGATTGCCTGTAACTTTCCAAACAATAGCTTTCAGTATATTTCCACCATCTAATGGTAAGCCAGGAATCAGGTTAAATAGGGCTAATGCCAAGTTAACAGAAGCTAGAACACCAAGAATTGCAGCTAACGGGCCTAATGCAGTAGTAGTAATACCAATAGCTGTAACGATACCGCACAGTAGGAAACTAACTAAAGGCCCTGCGATCGCCACCCAGAAAGCCTCACTTGGGGTTTTCGACTCTTTTTCTAAACTAGCCAAACCGCCAAATATAAACAGTGTGATGGATTTAACATCAATACCTTGACCCATCGCAACGAAACTGTGGCCTAATTCATGGGCGACGACAGAGGCAAATAACATCAGCGCTGTCATCAATCCCAGTAGCAAAGCTAATCCCGCAGATAATTGGGGAAATTGTGCCGCCAATCCACTGCTATAGCTCCAAGTTACTAAACCCAGAACTAAAAACCATGACGGATGGATATAGAAGGGAATTCCGAAGAGATTACCAACGCGAATTGTGCCATTCATGTCGTTCACCTTTGATTTCAGCTTCGAGAGGTTTGTTTTCGTCCTTCTCGATGTTTTTATTGTAACGAAAGGTTAAGAGATTTTAATCTTGGTAATGGTAGTGGTGTCCGTCTGTAAAGGTGTGGTTATTGGTAATATTTGGGAATAATAGCTCACTACTTCTCTATAGCTATATCAGGTAGACGACTCCACTCATTCCAGGAGCCATCGTAATTGTGAACGTTCGGATAACCTAATAAATACTTCAAGACAAACCAGATATATCCAGAACGCGCACCGATAGTACAGTAGGGAAAAACTTCTTTATCAGCCGTAATGCCCTTATTCTTATAAAGATTTTTCAATTCCTTGAATGATTTAAAAGTGCCATCCTCATTGAGAGTTAAGATATGCTCAAGATGCACTGCACCTGGAATATGACCAGTAAGTTGACCTGCTTTTGGTGGCTGATCGAAAAACCACTCACCACAGTATTCTTGAATTGTTCGGACATCCAACAACAGGCAATCGCTTCTACCAATCGATGCCTGAACTTCATTATGTAATACTCGCAGATGAGGATCAGTAGCTCTGGCACGGTAATCAGTGGCAGGAAACGTGGATAACTCAGTTGCTAGTGGACGATCTTCTGACTTCCATTTCTGGTAGCCACCATTGAGAACTTTTACATTTTCATGCCCAAAGACTTGCAAAAGCCAGAAAATCCAGGCTCCAGTTCCAGGATAACTGCCATAAGCAATCACTGTTGTATCATTAGTGATGCCTGAACGTGCCATCAGCCTCTCAAAAGCGATCGCATCCCAATTCATTTTAAAATCGGGCAATAGTAAGTCTGTAAAGATGTTCCAGAAGACAGCACCAGGGATGTGAGCATTTTTGTACGGCTTTGGACTGATATTCACTTCAATAATGCGGACATTTGAATCGTTGAGATGATTTTCTAGCCACTGGGTATCAATAAGAACGGACGGATGAGCATATTGAGACATTTATATTTCTCCTTTAAGAGCGCTAAAAGAATTGAAAGTTAACTATTTAGTCTTGGTTATGGTTGGGAAATACAATCTGCGATGTCCGATGAACTAGGGTTGTGGAAATAGAGAATAAGGAAAAACCGATGAGTGGGTGGAAGACTGCTAAAGGGAAAGAAGTCTTCAAGTGAATTGTGAGAAATTGCAGTCCCAGCAAAACTGGGATACTTGCTGTCAGGTTCTGGACTCTTGGAGGAAACGGCATCAAAAACACCCATATCAACAAAATTAGTGAGAGTCCGCTATATCCTCGCACCAGCCAAATATGTAGGTTCCACCAATCAGAGTTGTAAAAGTAAGCCAGTCCAACACTGAATACTTGGATTGCGAAACAGAGATTGAAAAACACTACTGCAATAAAAAAACTGATTTGAATCCAGCGCCCGGATATCTGTGTATCATCAATGCCAGAATTTACAGTCATGCTTAAGTAATCCAAAAAAAGCAAATAAGGGAAAAGACTTGATGTGACTAAAGCTAAGATAAATCTGGTTGCTATACTGCGCCTAGACCTCGAAAGAGTACAATTTGCCAATCATGATTGCCTTACAAGCTCTATTTCATGCAATTGCTCAAGCTAAAGATGAAGAGGCGTTGCGATCGCACATACGCGCAGAAATGAGTGAATATTTTTCAGCTACACGATGTGGGCTGTTTTTCTTTGCTCAAATTTCTCTACTTGACAGCAAGTTCCAAAAAGCACTGCAAATTGCATTATCACCTCAACACAATCCAGTTGCACGTTACTTGCTAGAACACCATGCCCCTGTTCATGAAGGTTTAGTTGTAGAGCCTAAGACATGGAGATTGATTTGTCCTCGTGCCGATCACTGGCACGTTATGGCAGGGCCAATTGTCAGCAATGGGCAGTTAGTAGGCGTGGTAGGTTTTACCCGTCAGCAAGGAATGCCTACATTCAACTCACAAAATCTCACAGATTTGAGTGCGCTTTGTCTGCACATTTCTACTTGGGTAGCAATGGCGCGATGCCTACGGCTGGCTACGCCTACGCAACATTCACTACTATTGCAGACAGAGCGTTTAACGCCTCGTGAAATGCAAATTGCTAACTTGGTGGCTCAAGGACAAACCAATGCAGAAATTAGTACTGAACTTTGGATTACTGAAAACTCTGTCAAGCAAGCTTTAAAAAGGATGTTTCGCAAACTTGAGGTTTCATCTCGGACTCAGATGGTTGCAAAGCTTTCCACAATTTCAAAATAGGTATTGCTGATTGAACCTCACACAACTTTGAGTTGCGGTAGGGGCAATTCATTAATTGCCCCTACATTTTCTTGATGTGAAAAGCAGGGGAGGTTATTTTCTGGCTGAGGTATAAAAACTTATGCTGGTATTGTCTCTAACTGCTGAGAATTTTTCTCCAACATCGGGGCAATTATATCAGCAGGAACAGGACGACTAAAGTAGAAACCCTGACCTTCATCACATCCACGCATTTGCAGGTATTCAAGCTGTTCTTGGGTTTCCACACCCTCTGCTGTGATTTTCAACCGGAGGCTCTTTGCTAGGGCAATAATCGCATCGGTGACGGCGGCGCTATCAGGATTAGACATGACATCCTGCACAAATGACTTATCAATTTTGAGCATATTCACAGGAAAGCGTTTCAAATAATTCAGGGAGGAATAACCAGTACCGAAATCGTCTAGAGCCAAGCAGATACCCAGTTCTCGTAATTGTTTTAAGGTTTTAACTGAACGATCAATATCAGCCATTAAGAAGCTTTCCGTCACTTCTAGTTCCAAGGAAGATGCTTGGAGTCCAGTTTCTTCAAGAATTTGGTTGACAATCTCAACCAGATAGGGTTGTTCAAACTGTCGAGATGACAGATTCACAGATATCCGAATTGGGGTAAATCCAGCAAGCTGCCAAGCACGGGTTTGGGCGCAAGCAGTTCGCAAAACCCATTCACCAATTGGTACGATCGCACCATTGGCTTCTGCAATGGGAATAAACTTTACAGGAGAAACCAAACCTAATGTAGGATGCTGCCAGCGAAGCAACGCTTCCATCGCTATAACTTGTCCGCTATGTAAATCAATTAGAGGTTGATAATAAACCAGCATTTCGCCACGCTCAAGCGCTCCATGTAATTCATTTTCTAAGGTCAGTCGCTCTTGCAACTGAGCATTAATTTTTGGTGAATAGAATTGGTATTGGCTACGCCCTTGCTGTTTGGCCTGGTAAAGCGCTATATGAGCCTGTTGCAAAAGTTGATCTACGCTATTAGGATCGGTTAGGTTATTAAGTGTGATACCGATACTGACGGTAATATGAATCAAGTTACCTTCTACAGAAAAGGGTTTACTCAGGTTACTCAACAGCATCTGAGATAGCTTAATTACACTTTCAAAAGAATGAATATCCATTCGGGCAAGAACAAATTCATCTCCTTTTAAATAGGCGAGAATATCTGTTTGTGCCGTGCAGCTTAATAATCTCTTGGCAACTGCTCTTAACAATAAATTTGTTGTCTGATGATCCAATCCATGACTCATACCAGTGAAATCATCAATACTGAGCAAAAACACAGCTACAAGGCGCTGGTTGTTTTCAGGTTGGGATAAAATCTGATAGAGGCGATCGCGGAATAAATCACGATTGGGCAATCCAGTCAGATCATCATAATTAGTGATTTGGTGAATTAACTCATCTAATTTGTGAAGAGTTTGTGAGGTATCTGCCATCAAAGTACCCGCTTCATCAGCAAATTCTGTGGGCAATTTAGGTAGTGTTTTGGTGTTCAGATAATTTTGTAATGCACCAGATGTCAAAATGACCGGTTTGAGGAGATGGTTTAGCGCATAAAGGGTGGCAGCTGTACCCGCTAATGTAGCCAATAGAGCAATAATCATAACTCGTGCCGCCATCCCAAAGGAATAGGAATTTGAGATGACGAAACTCAAAAGTAAGGTTAGAAGTGGTACATGAGTACCTAAAAAAGCCACCAACATGATTTTAGCGGTGTAACTTTTTTTGAGCCATCCAAAATTAGCTAGGAATGAGTACAAGTATAAGTTTTGATTGAAATTCATAAATTCTGTTAGATCGTTGGTAAATTAGTTCCGAGCTATTCTGACAAAAGAGTATTTTTGATTGAAAGCAAAAAGAATTAGCTCTCCTGGAACCCAACCCTGATAAGGTTCTATATTATGCTTCCCAATATTCTTTTATAATTAATATGTCTGACGATAAAGTTTCTGTGAAACTTATTGCACAAGCAATTCCATCATCCAAATAAAAATTGTATTGATTCTTACACTGATAGGAATTATTCTTGTGATTAATGTGATATCAACGCAAATATAATCACAGATATTTTTATATATTTCGATTTCACAAATTTCGACATATATGAAGATGTATTCATAGAAAATTAAATCCCCAACTTATTTAATAACTTGGGGATTTAAATACTCGTAACTGTGCTATTATTATCCAACCAATTATTTCAGTCTATTATCAGAAAAGAGCATATTTGTAACTTGATCTAACACCTTTAATGCTGTTAATGAACCTCGAATTAGCCGAGTAGCTGCAAGCGGTTGTCTAAGCATTGCCATTGCTAAAGGGAAAGGGTTTAGGGAGCCATCAGAGTTAATTGCTGATGTGAGATCGGGGATATCGTGCTGACAATCGTCACTGACTACTCGCAGCATTGCCACTGCAACTCCAGCCACCTTGAAAAACTCTAAGGCAGTAAATCCTTCCATATCAACAACATCAGCCGCCAAAGTCTCACCCAAACGAAGTTTTTCGGCAGCAGACCAAATCATGCGATCGCTAGTTAATGACTTGACTAATGATACTTTTTGTGATATATGAGAGTGCAATTGTGCTGTGAAAGTGCGATCGCACTCTAGAAGCTTCCCTTGATAAATACAATCTTGATACAGCACAATATCACCAACTCTGTAGCGATCACTCAAGCTGCCACAGATACCCATAATCAGCACGCTAGATTTGGGAGCTACAAATTGTCCTTGGTGCAGATATTTAAGTAACGGCTTCATCCCAACAGGTATGGCTACTACTGTTGGGATGGAACCAGTAACGCCGCTTAATCCGCGACAAACAGCTTTATATTCTGCTCCTTGAGGTACCAGAATAGTGTTGATGGGCAAAAAATTATGCACTAGCCCTCTCACTCTCAATATTCTGAAGTTTGCGTTTGGGTATTAACTCAAGGGTACGGAGGGCGATGTTGGCAAGTCTGGGTAGTAATTGTGGTTGGAGTAGTCGGGGGTCATACTTGCTCATCCGGCGCTGATTTTCTCCCAGACAAATGCTGAGAAATTTTTCTAGTGTGAGGTTTTTGGTAAAGATGTCAGCACCTGTGACAGCGAAGCCAGTTTTACTAGGATCATCATTGCCAAAGACGGCAATCAAATTACTGAGAGCCTTGCCGTATTGCCAAAGGGTTTTGGCGCTTCGTAATGGGATGAATCCCTGGCCACGATGAATTTGTGTATAGGTAAACCAGTTGACAAAAAAAACAATATGACGTGTTTCTTCATCTATGATGGGATCAAAGATAGTGAAAATAGATTCTGGAAAAACATTAGCTTCACGGGCGATCGCAAATAACCCGTAAGCAAAGAAAGTATCCAGACACTCTTCAAAGCCAAAACGCGTAAAGACTGGCTCGATATTTTGGGGAACTTGAATTGGTTGACGTTTTGGTATTTCGATGCCGTAACGATCAATTAATGTTTGAAGTAGACGGGCGTGGCGTAATTCTTCTTCACCTTGGAGAGCGATCGCACTTTGTAAAATAGGATCGCTCACCGTTGCTGCGTAGCCACTAACTATTGCTCCAGCTTGTCTTTCTGTATCTAGAGCTTTCTCCCAGAAGGGAATACTGCGTAAGAAACTCAAGGCTGTATCGTCCAAATCTGGCCAGGGGAGAGACTCAGGTTCGTATTCCCTGTAGCTTTCGGTAAAGCTCCGGCAGAATAATTCCTTATGCTCGACAGAACCAAGTTTCATCTTTGAAGTTTCCTTTTGTATTAAAGATTGGGTCATATCTGAGTGACAATAAGTAATATTGCTGGTTAGAAAGCATTGGGCATTGGGCATTGGGCATGGAGAATAGACAAGGGAGACAAGGAAGAAGGGGGAGACTTAGTTCAATAATTCCCCCTGCTCCTCCTGCCTCCTGCCTCCTGCCTTCTCTTATAACCAAAGCTTGCAAACCGAAAGTGCTGTAGCATGACTAAATAATTGTGTCACCCACACGATAATTTTCCAAGATGGTAAAGCTTCGTAACTCCAAATCCGCACGAGAAGTATTCAATATTTCCAAATTAGCGATTCAATTTTCGTGGCTGACGGTGAGTTTTTGGATTGCCGTAACGGTAGCTGGGATTCTGGCTTTCAGTTCTCTTAAGTATGCTTTGTTTCCAGATATTACCTTTCCAGTGGTGGTTGTGAATGCTACAGCCCCCCTGATAACTGCCTTGGATACAGAGACGAAGCTCACCAAACCCCTGGAAGAACGCCTCCGTTCCCTAGAAGGACTGGAGAATATCCGCTCATCCACCTATCCCAGTCAAACAGCCGTTAGCCTTTCTTTTGCCGTTGGTACGAATTTAGAAACATCAACCAAAAAGGTGGAAACTGCTCTCAAGCAGTTGACTCTACCTCAAGGAGCGACTTCTAAAATTATTCCTCTGAACCTGAACGAGTCAGCCGCCATTAGCTATGCCATTGAGAGTCCCACCCGGAATCTTACAGATTTGACAAAGTTGGCGAAAGACGAGATTGTAAGTGCGATCGCTAAACTACCAGGAGTCCTAAAAGTCTCACTGTTGGGTGGTGCGACTGCAACTGCTCCCCTAAATCCAGCCAATGTGGGTGCAGCAGCCATCCCCCAAGCAGGCGCAACATTAGTCAGGTTTAACGGCCAAGATGCACTCGCATTTCAGGTAATCAAACGCGGTAGCGCTAACACCTTAGAAGTTGTGAGTAGAGTTGAGGAAGAAGTCCAAAGACTACGCTCTACCCTCAAGGATATCAAACTCACCTTAGCTGCTACCCAAGCAAAATATATCCGCCAAGCCACCCAGTCAACTATCGATGCTTTGCTAGAAGCAGTCTTGTTGTCCATCGTGGTAATTTTTCCTTTTTTGTGGAATTGGCGAGCCACCCTAATTTCTGCCTTGGCGATTCCTACGTCTTTGTTGGCGACGTTTATCGTCATGGCAATTTTCGGTTTCAACTTAGAAACAATTACGCTGTTAGCTTTAGCTTTGGTGATTGGGAGTATTGTTGATGATGCGATCGTGGATGTAGAAAACATCATGCGACACATTGAAGATGGTGAAACTCCTCGCCAAGCGGCGCTTTTAGCAACCAATGAGATTGGATTAACAGTCACCGCCGCCACGTTGACAGCAGTAGCGGTTTTTCTGCCCATAGGTTTAATGGGTGGTGTAATTGGGCAGTTTTTCAAGCCCTTTGGCATCACTGTTTCAGCCGCGATGCTTGCTTCTATGCTAGTTGCTCGGACTTTATCTCCAGTTCTGGCTATTTACTGGCTAAAACCTAAACCCTCACTCTCCCCGCGTCGGGAAGCAAAAAGTTGGGTCGCATTTGCCCAATCTTACAAAAGCTTGCTGAGTTGGTCTTTGAATCACCGGAAGATAGTTGTCGGGTTAGCTGTACTCAGTTTTATTGCAGGTATAGCGCTGATTCCACTAATTCCCAAAGGATTTATTCCCAAACTCGATCGCGGTGAATTCAATATTGCTTATACTGCTCCTTTACCGAGTATTCCCGATTTTGCTAAAGGGGGGCAAGGAGGACAAGGGAGCAATATCCCCAATTCCCAATTCCCAATTCCCAATTCCCAATCCCCAATTCCCAATCCCCAATCCCCAATCCCCAATCCCCAATCCCCAATCCCCAATCCCTTAAACGATTCTCTTGAAGTTGCTAAAAAACTAGAAGATGTAGTCAGAAAATCACCAGCAGTTGAAACGGTATTTACTACTGTTGGTTCTCGTGAGGGTGAGCCGAATAAAGGCACACTATATATAAAGTTAAAGGAAGACCGCACAATTACAACTGGAGAACTACAAGACCAATTCCGCTCCACTTTACCTGTCCTTTCTGGGGTAACTACCAGTGTGGAAGATATTCAGTTTGTTGATTCTGGCGGTCAAAAACCTCTCCAAATAGCTTTGCGCGGTGACGATCTTCAAGCTTTAAGTAAAGCAGTCAAGGCAATTAAAGAGAGAATTCAGAGATTACCAGGATTTGCCGATGTCACAGTTACAGGTGAAACAAATCCTCAAGGTGAGGTATTTCAAATCGAGCGTCTGAATAATCAGCGAGTAGCTTATGTCAGTGCTAATCTTGGCAAGGGTCTATCTTTGGGTGATGCTACTGATAAAGTGGTAGCTGAAGCTAAGGCGGTGTTACCTTCTAATGTTTCGTTAAATTTAGGAGGAGACTCGGCTAGCCAAGGTGAGGTTTTTAGCAGTTTTGGCAGTACTTTGGCTTTATCTGCCTTGTGTATTGTTGTAGTACTAATTTTGCTGTTCAAAAGCTGGGTAGACCCTCTAGTGATTGGTGTATCTTTGCCTTTAGCACTGGTGGGGGCAATGTTGGCACTACTGATCACTAAGAACGATTTTGGAATGATCTCACTGATTGGTTTTGTCTTTTTGCTGGGGCTGGCCAATAAAAATGCCATCTTGCTTGTGGATTATATCAACCAGTTACGCAATGCTGGCACAGAACGCACAGAGGCAATCCTCAACACTGGATTAGTGCGCCTCAGACCAATTATGATGACCACTGCCTCCACCATTTTGGGGATGCTACCGATCGCATTGGGTTTTGGTGCAGGTTCGGAATTGCGATCGCCTATGGCTGTAGCGATCGCTGGTGGACTCGTAACTTCAACTATCCTCAGCTTGATTGTTGTGCCGGTAGTCTACACTATTTTAGATGATTGGTTTCCCCGCTTTCAGACAAGAGAGAGAAGTTGATGCAAGTTTTTGTCACGGGGGGTACAGGTTTTATTGGTGCCCACTTGGTACGGTTGTTACTGAAAGAGGGTTACACAGTCAAAGCGCTGGTACGCTCAAGTAGCAATTTGGAGAATCTACGCGGTTTAGAGGTAGAAATTGTCAAAGGCGATTTGAACGATCCAAATCTTTGGCAACAGATGAGAGGTTGTAAATATCTATTTCATGTCGCAGCCCATTATTCTCTATGGCAAACAGACCGAGATTTACTTCACCATAATAATGTTCTGGGTACGCGCAATATCTTGGTAGCAGCTAATAAAGCTGGTATTGAACGTACCGTTTACACCAGTTCAGTAGCGGCAATTGGGGTAGGATCGTTTGGTCAAGTCGTTGATGAAACATATCAGAGTCCCCTAGAAAAGTTGGTGGGTAACTACAAAAAGTCTAAGTTTCTGGCTGAACAAGAAGCGATGCAAGCTGTTGCTACAGGTCAAGAGGTAGTTATAGTCAATCCCAGCAGCCCCATTGGATCGTTGGATATCAAACCTACCCCCACAGGTGATATAATCTTACGGTTTTTACGACGGCAAATGCCCTTTTACTTGGATACTGGTCTTAATTTTATCGATGTGCGGGATGTAGCCTGGGGGCATTTACTGGCCTTGCAACGAGGTAAGCCAGGCGATCGCTATATCTTAGGTCATCAAAATCTAAGTCTCAAAGAACTACTCGAACAACTTGCCGATATTACAGGTTTGATCGCACCTCAACGCACAGTACCCGCTTGGTTGCCCTTTACTGCTGCCTGGGTTGATGAAAATATTCTCGCACCCTTGGGAAAATCGCCCTCAGTACCATTGGATGGCGTTCGGATGGCAAAACAACCAATGTATTACAATGCTGCAAAGGCTGTACGAGAGTTGGGTCTACCTCAATCCTCGCTGAAAGCAGCACTCAAAGATGCTGTGGATTGGTTTGTTGCTCAGGGCTATGTCAACCCCTCTGGGGAATTCAAAATTAAAAATTGAAAATTCAAAATTAAAGACCTCACAGATAAATCTTGGGGTTGGAAACGTGGTGTTTTGATCAACAGAGGAGTAATAGAATGGCAGTTAATCTACAACAAGCTATGGATATCGGGAAGTATCTGGTTACTCAGCGTTTGAAAGGACGTAAACGCTTCCCCTTAGTATTGATGTTGGAACCTCTTTTTCGTTGTAATCTAGCCTGTACTGGTTGTGGTAAAATCCAACATCCCAAGGAAATATTAAAGCAAAATCTCACCCCAGAACAGTGTTTTGCCGCAGTGGAAGAGTGCGGCGCACCCGTTGTCTCAATTCCTGGGGGAGAACCTCTGCTACACCCCCAGATTGATCAGATTGTTCAAGGATTAATTGAGCGCAAGAAATATATTTACTTGTGTACCAATGGTTTGTTGTTAGAAAAGAGCCTGGATAAGTTTCAACCTTCCCCTTACCTGACTTTTAGTGTCCATTTAGATGGAATGCGCGAGTTACACGATCATTGTGTAGACCGCCAAGGTGTTTTTGATATTGCGGTCAAAGCCATTCGCGCCGCTAAAGCTAAAGGTTTTCGTGTCACCACTAACACAACTATCTTTGAGGGTACTAAACCCCAAGACATGCAAGAGTTTTTCGACTTTCTGGAAACCCTAAATACTGACGGGATGATGATTTCTCCCGGCTACAGTTACGAGTGGGCACCAGATCAAGATCATTTTCTCCACCGCGAACAAACCCGCAGCCTCTTCCGGCAAATTCTGGCTCCCTACAAAGCTGGTGAAAAAAACTGGAACTTCAATCACAATCCACTGTTCTTAGATTTTCTTACTGGTGAGAAGGACTACGAATGCACGCCTTGGGGTAGCCCTAGTTATAGTGTTCTCGGTTGGCAAAAACCTTGTTATTTGCTGAACGAAGGTTATTACTCTACCTTCAAGGAATTATTAGCACAAACCGATTGGAGTCAATACGGCCAGAAGAGTGGTAATCCCAAGTGTGCCGATTGTATGGTTCACTGCGGCTACGAACCCACCGCCGCAATGGATGCAATGCAACCGCAAAATATGGCGCGTGCCCTAGGCAGTGTGTTTGGCAGAAATTAATAATCAGGGGGAAAGGGGAAAAGGAACCCCATATTTAAAAACCTTGTTTTTACCCCTATCTTTTTAATCTCTCGCTTCGTTGTCAACCCGCCTTGGAATTTATTCCAAGGCTAATAGTTCAATTCCTTTTAATGACGTAGATGTTGAGATAGGACTTACAAAAACAATACAAAACTCTGATTTACTAGTAGGGGCAATTCATGAATTGCCTCTACTGCATTTACTATTGCGGAAGTCATACTAGAGTTTGTATGTTAGGGAAAATATAAAGTCCACTTGAGTGGACTTTAACTGTTACAAAATACAGAATGTGAGTAATAATAAATATTTAAAAACAGCCTAGCGCTAGATTTTATCAATCTTTTCAATCACTATCCACTTAATTTAGGAACTTCCAGAAAATAGATTATCCAATTTAATCAGATAATATAGGAATCCGGTTTGATTTTTGAATAAAAGTAGGTATTTGTAGTGGCGTGGCAAGGCTAAAATAGTGCATTAGTAAAAAAACAGAAAAATTGATTTATCTTGATTTTCTCAAAAATTTATTGCAACAATTTAGCCTTGCCACGCCACTACGTATCTGTTCAGAATTCAAATAGGAATCCTATATATATTTTTCCTTCTCTCTCTGCCCCCTGCTCCCCTGCCTACACAGTGATAGGATATTTTTTTAGTTGGAAGTCCCTTACCTGGCTTTACTTGGAACACCAGTAAACGCGAAAAACTGTTGTTCTTTGGGTGCAGCTAAACTTTCACCAAGGTAACGATGAATACCTACTCCTATGTCTCCGGTTGCGGTGAGTTTGAAGTTCACTTCTTCAAATCCATATTCACGGAAAAATTTACGCACAGTTTCAGAGTGGGGAATACCGTTAGAGTGTCCACGAGTCCAAATTACAAAAGCACCTTGTTTGCTCAGAAAACTCAGGTTTGCTAGCAAGCGATTTAGTTCAGCTTCATCTGCAAGATTGCCGAATACACCACAGACAATCACAATGTCTGCTGGGACTGCTCCTACATAGTTAGAGGAGAGAGTTGCATCACCATTGATAAACTCAATTTGTTTTGTCAAACCCAAAGATTCTATTGTTTGTTGTCCACGTTCAACTAGGTGTGGATTTAACTCTACGAGTCGGGCATAAACATCTTTTGCTCGTGGGTGATTTGATAGCGTTCCTAGCAAATCTCGTCCATCGCCCGCGCAAACACTAACTACACGGATTAACCCTGGTTTGGACAAATTTAAGCTATGGGAAATGTATTCCTGCACAATTTGCAAGCGTTGTTGCAATTTTGGTTCGTTCTTGTAGAGGTCGTGCCATTCAAACCAGTCTTTTACCATAGGAAGTAATTTCCGTTGCCATTAATCACAAGTTTGCAAAATTACAGACATACGTGTAACTCAAAACTACGAAAATTGTATCAAAAAACCGTAGTTTGTTTTGAACACAGAGTATCATGAAAAATTCTCCAAAATCAAGCCTTTTTTCTTTATAAAGTTGAAAGCAGAGACGCGAAGAAATTGCACTTATTACCTTGTATGGATGCAATGCAGCCGTAAATATGCTGTGTGACCGTGACGGAAGATACCAAGTAGCAAATACTACGAAAATTCAAGGTACGATACCTGCGGCGGGCTACACCTACGTATTCCTTAAGGGATTTCCCTGAAAGAAATTTCCGGTATTTTTAGAGTGCCGAGAAGTTAAAACCAAAAAGTAAAGTTATGTAAAGGAAATTAACAAACATAACAATAATTTGTAATAAATAATGACGCGGCAGCATTGTATAAAGAGAACTTGGAAGTAAAAAACAACATCTTAATCAGGTTTTCCAGTCGTTCATAGAAGTTTGAAGTTTTTTAACAAAAGTTTTAATCTGAAAGCCTGGAGATCGTAAACTTATTTCGTGGATGTCTGTTTTAGACCTTTCGTAACTCGTCAGGCAGTGCTGACATCAAAAAAGCTGAACCATTCAGTTTTGAGTCCAATTATTCTTAACCAAGCAAAGTAGGAGATTTAACGCAATGGTTTTAGATGCATTTGCAAAAGTAGTTTCCCAAGCTGATACACGTGGGGAATACCTCTCCGATGCACAATTGGATGCATTGAGTGAACTAGTCAAAGATGGTAACAAGCGTGCAGATGCTGTTAACCGTATTACCAGCAATGCTTCCGCTCTTGTTGCTGCTGCGGCTCGTGATTTGTGGGCAGAACAACCCCAATTGATCACTCCCGGTGGTAATGCTTACACCAGCCGTCGCGCTGCTGCTTGCATCAGAGACTTGGACATCATTCTTCGCTACATCACATACGCAATCTTCGCTGGCGATTCCAGCGTGTTAGATGATCGTGCGCTCAACGGCTTGCGTGAAACCTACTTGGCATTGGGAACCCCAGGAGCTTCAGTTGCTGTTGGTATTCAAAAGCTGAAAGCAGCTTCCCTAGCAATTGTTAACGATACAAACAACATCACCAGAGGCGATTGCAGCGCTTTATCAGCTGAAATCGCTAGCTATTTTGATCGTGCTGCTTCAGCAGTAGCTTAAGGCAAATATTGCTGCTATTGACTGAGATAATTGTCCATTAGGACAAAACAAAATTTCAACCAAAAGTTTGTAAAAGGGAAATACCAAAAATGACAAAAACACCTCTAACTGAAGCAATTGCATCGGCTGACTCTCAAGGTCGTTACCTCAGCAGCACCGAAATTCAAGTTGCTTTTGGTCGCTTCCGTCAAGCTCCAGCTAGCTTACAAGCAGCAAAAGCATTGAGCGCTAATGCTCAACGCTTGACCGAAGGTGCTGCTCAAGCAGTATATAACAAGTTCCCTTACACCACTCAACAACAAGGCCCTAACTTCGCATCTGATGCACGCGGTAAAGGCAAGTGTGTTCGTGATGTTGGCTACTACTTGCGGATTATCACATACGCTTTAGTTGTTGGTGGTACAGGCCCCTTGGACGATTTCTTGATTTCTGGCTTGGCTGAAATCAACCGGACTTTCGACCTATCTCCTAGCTGGTACATTGAAGCTCTCAAGTACATCAAAGCTAACCACGGTCTAAGCGGCGACCCAGCTGTTGAAGCAAATTCCTACATCGACTATGTAATCAATACTCTAAGCTAGAGTGTTTCTTTAGCCCGGAGAGGAAATCAGCTCTTATGACAAGTGAGTTCTATGAGTTGCTTACCTCTCCGGGCAGTTTTATTTTCAAAAGACTGTTAAAAAACTAGAAAAAAATTTTCTAAAAAGTTTTCAGTTTTGCAGTTAAAACTGAGGAGGTTTAAAGATGGCAGCTTTGGGACAAGCAGCAAGACTAGGGATTGGAGCATTTGAAAACTCACCACCTGTAGAACTACGCCCCGATAGAACTGAAGCAGATGTAGCAGTGGTTATCCGGGCAGCTTACCGCCAGGTTTTGGGTAATGCATACCTCCTAGAAGGAGAGCGTCTAGAGAGTGCAGAATCGCTTTTGCAGCAAGGTTTAATCTCGGTTCGGGGATTTGTGCAAGCTATTGCTCAATCGGAACTCTATCGGGACAAGTTTTTTTACTCCAACTCGCAAACTCGGTTTATCGAGTTAAATTATAAGCATTTATTGGGGCGTGCCCCAGAAGATGAGTCAGAGATTTCGTACCATGTTGAGCTTTATAACTCACAAGGTTACGAAGCTGAAATTAATTCTTACATTGACTCATTAGAATATCAAGAAAGTTTTGGCGAAAATGTTGTGCCCTACTATCGAGGCTTTAAAAGTCAAGTAGGACAGAAGAACGTTGGATATAGCCGACTGTTTCAACTGTATCGTGGTTATGCAAATAGCGATCGCGCCCAAGGACAAAAACAAGGACGGCTAACCTGGGAAGTCGCTAAAAATCTAGCTTCACCCATTTATCCAGTCTCCGCTGGAGCCTTAACCGGTCTTTCTACAGGTGGTCGTGGGGAAACATATCGCATCAGAGTGCTACAAGCAGCTTCCCCCAACTCAACTGTAGTGCGCCGTGGTACTGCGGAATTGATCGTACCCTACGAGCAACTGTCTAGTAAATTGCAGCAGTTGAATCGTAAGGGCAGTAAAGTTATTAGCATTACTGCCGTATAAATAGAGACTGGGGACTGGGGACTGGGGACTGGGGACTAGGAATTGGGACTAAGAGGATAAAGGGGATAACCAATACCTAATACCCAGTACCCAATCCCCGATCCCTAATTCCCAGTCCCCAATTATTAATTACAAAAGGAAAATTACCAATGGCTATTACAACAGCAGCGTCCCGTCTAGGAACGGAACCTTTTAGCGACCAATCTCCTGTAGAATTGCGTCCCAATGCAAGTAAAGAAGATATAGAGAGAGTAATCGCTGCCGTCTATCGTCAGGTGTTGGGCAACAACTATATATTGGCATCTGACCGCCTTACAAGTGCTGAATCTATCCTGCGCGATGGAAAAAATACAGTGCAAGAATTTGTGCGCCAAGTCGCCAAATCAGAACTGTACAAATCCAAGTTTTTCTACGACAATTTCCAAACTCGCGTTATCGAACTGAACTATAAACATTTGTTGGGTCGTGCCCCTTATGATGAGTCTGAAGTGGTCTATCACTTGGACTTGTACCAAAACAAGGGATATGAAGCTGACATCGATTCTTATATTGATTCGCCAGAGTATCAATCTAGCTTTGGTGAAAATATAGTTCCTTACTATCGCGGCTTTAACACCCAAACAGGACAGAAAACTGTAGGATTCAGCCGGATATTCCAACTTTATCGCGGCTATGCCAGTAGCGATACTTCCCAACTCAAAGGCAAATCCTCTCGCCTTGCTGCCGAACTAGGTCGCAATAGTGTATCTGTTGTTGTTCCTCCATCTGGTGCTTCTTCAGGTTTTTCATACGTTGCTTCCGAAAAAGGCGTTACCCCCAACAGTACTTTTGGTGGTGCGGGAACATTTGGTAAAGAAGGCAGACTCTACCGTATTGAAGTAGCAGGTGTTTTTGGTGCTGGTTATCCTAGCACACGCCGTGTTAATCAAGCGGTGGTAATACCTTATGAAGAACTATCTAGTTACTTCCAGAGAGTGGTAAAACAAGGTGGTAAAATAGCTAGTGTGAAACCACTTTAGTGTCATTTGTCAATAGTCATTAGTCATTGATTAATGACTATTGAAAACTTAAAATTTGAAATTTGGAAGTGATTTATGGTTGGACAAATTAGTAGTAGAAATAGTAATCGCTCCTTCCGATATGAAGTAGTAGGTTTGCGCCAAAGCGAAGAAACCCAAAAAAACAACTATCCGATTCGTTCTAGTGCCAGTGTATTTTTTACAGTGCCTGAAAACCGGATGAATCAAGAAATGCAGCGAATTACTCGCTTAGGTGGCAAAATAGTTAGTATTCAGCCATTAAACGCTGAAACGACAAATAGCGAACAAAGCGATCATCCTTCTTCCTAATGAATTCCAGTCCACAGAAATTTGAAGATTTATCCGCGACAGGTGAAAATGCCGATGGTGGATCTTTAACAGTAGAACAAGCGATCGCAAATCTAGAAAGTGAAGATTTAGGCTTGCGATTTTATGCTGCCTGGTGGTTGGGTAGGTTTCGGATAGGTGAACCAGCTGCGGTTACAGGACTGATCAAAGCTTTAGAGGATGAAGCCGACAGAACACCAGAAGGCGGATATCCTCTAAGACGGAACGCAGCTAGAGCCTTGGGAAAACTAGGCGATCGCCAAGCAGTCTCACCTTTAATTACGTGTTTAGATTGCTCAGATTTTTATGTGCGGGAAGCAGCAGCACAATCCCTAGAAATGCTAGGCGATCCGGTTTGTATTCCTGCCCTGATCAAACTATTAGCAGCAGGTTTACATGGAGAACAGCTTGTCTCACAGCAACCTGATTTATCTCAACCCTACGAGGCCATTTTAGAAGCTTTGGGAACCTTGAGGGCGACTGAATTCACCTCTTTGGTAAAACCATTTTTAGAGCATCCAATTGAATTGGTGCAATATGCCGCTGCACGAGCGATGTATCAATTAACCCAAGAACCAGCTTATGGAGAACGGTTGGTAAAGGCTTTGGCGGGTGAGAGATTGCAATTGCGTCGAGCAGTGTTAGCAGATTTGGGAGCCATTGGATATTTACCCGCAGCAGATGCGATCGCACAGACTCTTGCTGAAAATAGCCTGAAACTCATTTCTCTCAAAGGATTACTAGAACATCAAGTCAATCACACAACACCAACCACTTTGTCAGAAGATGCGATTAAAGTGATTAATTTGATGGACTCGCTATTGTAGTCATAAATTGTAGAGAGTAAGTTGTTATTAATACGTTACACAAAAATGTTTATCTATGATAAACCCCCAACCCAACTGCAAAATCAGGGTTAGGGGGTTTATGTGTGATGTCAAATACGGATAACTTAAGCTACAATTGGCTGACGGCTAATTACTCATGAAAAATTGCTATGAATAACAGCGAGCTTGCCCAAATATTGATCCGTGCTGTACAAGAAGCAGATTCGTCAGAGCGCTTAGTAGACGCAGTTCAAGAGTTAGCAGCAGCCGGTATAGAGGAATCTGTTCCTACTCTAATTGCAGCTTTGGGCTACAACAATCCAGGGGCGGCGGTGGCGGCGGTAGATGGACTAATTGCGATCGGGGAAGCCGCAGTATCGCCACTATTGGAACTAATTGATGACTATAACTATGGTGCTAGAGCTTGGGCGCTTCGTGCCTTAGCGGGAATTGGCGATGTTCGGGCACTAGATACCTTGTTAGAGGCAGCAAAAACCGATTTTTCCTTAAGTGTGAGGCGGGCAGCTGCTAGAGGATTAGGAACTTTGCGCTGGCATCAAGTACCGCCTGAGAAAGTAGAATCTGTTCAGACTGAGGTATTAGAGGCGCTATTATTAATTTCTCAAGATCCAGAATGGGTAGTCCGTTATGCAGCAGTGACGAGTTTAGAAACATTAGCCATTGCAATCGCAGTTACTTTACCCGATCAAGCGTTGCGGATTACAAATCAACTTCAGCAAATGCTCGATACAGATGCCGATCTTGGAGTTCGCACCCGTGCCAAGTTTGCACAGCAAAAAATTCAGCCGCAACAACATCAAGAAGTATTTGCACCGAAAAGAAAGTTACAAGAAACTGAAGTTGAAGTGCCTCATCGTGGTGGTGGTAGACGTTAAACAATTCAAAATTTCTAGCAATAGGATAATTCGACTTAGTGGTTATAAACCTCGTGTATACGAGGTTTTACCCGTTTATACGGGCTAAAAATAAAGGGTTTAACCCTTTGCTAATTTTTTTTAGCTCAAATCGCTAGTATTTTTTATGTAGCCACGTTCGTCCTTGGTGTGCCGGAGGCATCATTCTATTCACTGCGACCGTGCTGTAAAATTAATCAGACAATAAAGACTGAATTTCTGCCTGGATATTGCCACGGGCAGAGGGTTCGGCGAACTCTAACATTAAAGGCGTAAAATAGATATGCGATCGCTGTAAAAATCGTTCTAAAACTTTCTGACGACCCATGATATAGTCCTTTTCTGGAAGCCAGCCATATTCCTGGCGAATAGCATGGGCATATTCTTCATATTCCACTGAGTGAGCAGCTAAAATCGCTAAATCTGCATCAATTAGAACTTGGCTATCACAGTCGTTCACCGCAGCTTGGTGGTCTTTAGTATTCAAAATGAGACGCGTAACAGTAGTTATAGTACTTTCTGGAATATCTAAAGTATTCAGCAACTCAAAAGCATAGTCTGCGCTTCGCTCTTCATTATCTTTAGCTTCAGTGTCATACACTACATCGTGAAACCAGGCAGCTAGTTGAACAGCAGCTAGGTTATTGGTGTAGCCTTGTAAAATCTGAATTGTGCTGAGAACGCGATCAATGTGTTTTAGTGTATGGTAGTAGCGACTAGGGATAGAGTAAGCTGCAACCAACGAATTAAAGGCTTTTTCAGCCGCTACCTGGTCAACACCAAAAGATTGGAGTGTATGTTGCCAGTTAGAAAATAAAATATCCATAAAGTTTTCTGTAGGCATAGAGTGAGTATACCCATTCTTAGTATTGGAAAAAACAAGTACATCCTGTTCAAAACACAGAGGGAAGATCCAATGAGAGAAAAAGCTGGAAAATCCTTCCCTTCTGCTCAATTATCCGTGTTCCTCAAAATTTTGCTTGTTAAAAGCCACTACTTAGAATTCTCTTGCTGTCAGACTTAAATTGTAACTGGCAAACCATTTAGATATGGTGACAGCTAAATGAAAGCGTCAAAATAGAAGACACAGGCTTTGTACAAAAAGCCTTGCCTTGATTAACGGAGTTTATTATCAGTGGTATTACAAGTACAAACAAGCAGCTACGAAGCTAAAACCCAAGAAATTGCTAAACAACTTCTAGCAGCAACGCAGGAAAATCGTTCGTTTTTTTCTTCCCTGCGGGATCAAATGCGCTGGGATGATAAATTACTAGCTTGGGCGATGAGTAATCCTGGGTTACGGGTGCAATTATTTCGCTTTATAGATACCCTACCTGCTTTACACAGTAAATCAGAAATTGCCTCACATTTACAAGAATATTTAGGAGATGAATCTGTAGAATTACCGGCAGCTTTGAAGGGAATGCTAAACTTTGCTAACCCCGACTCGATGCCAGGACAAGTTGCTGCTACAACCGTTGGTACAGCCGTTGAGACTCTTGCTCATAAATATATTTCTGGGGAAAATATAAAACAAGTCATCAAAACAGTTGAACGACTGCGAAAAGAAAAAATGGCTTTCACCATTGATTTACTTGGTGAAGCGGTGATTACCGAAGCCGAAGCGCAGTCTTATCTAGAACGCTATCTAGAATTAATGCAACAATTGGTAGAAGCATCAAAGAATTGGGCAGCTATCCCGGCTATTGATGAGGCTGATGGCGAATTGATACCCAAAGTTCAGGTTTCTGTTAAATTAACGGCGTTTTATTCACAATTTGACCCATTAGATGCTAAAGGTAGTGAGGAGCGAGTTAGCGATCGCATTCGGATTCTCTTACGTCGTGCTAAAGAGTTGGGCGCAGCTGTGCATTTTGATATGGAACAGTATGCTTATAAAGACATAACTCTCAGCATCTTGAAAAAACTCTTACTAGAAGAAGAATTTCGGCAACGCACAGATATTGGCATGACAATTCAAGCATATCTGCGTGATAGCGAACAAGATGCCAAAAACGTAATTTCTTGGTTAAAAGAACGCGGTTATCCCCTGACAATCCGCTTGGTGAAAGGCGCATATTGGGATCAAGAAACTATCAAAGCAGCCCAGAAGCATTGGAAACAGCCAGTTTACAACGATAAGGCGGCAACTGATGCTAACTTTGAAACCATCACTCAGTTATTGCTAGAAAATCATCAATATGTGTATTCTGCTATTGGTAGCCATAATGTGCGATCGCACTCTCGCGCCATTGCCATAGCTGAAAGTTTAAATGTCCCCCGCCGTCGCTTTGAATTACAAGTCCTCTACGGTATGGGTGATAAAGTTGCTAAGGCATTGGTTGACAGGGGTTATCGAGTTAGAGTTTACTGTCCCTACGGTGAATTGTTGCCGGGAATGGCGTATTTAATTCGCCGATTGTTGGAAAATACAGCTAATAGTTCATTTTTACGCCAAAATCTCGAAAATAGACCAATTGAAGAGTTATTAGCGCCGCCAATTGTCAAAGAAGAAAAATCTTTAACTCCTAACTCTCATTTCCTCGGTGCGGCTGATACCGATTATGCGGTGGAAGAGATAAGAACAAAAGCGGCGCAAGCTTTCCAAAGCGTTCGTCAACAATTGGGTAAAACTTATTTGCCGTTGATTAATGGGGAATATGTTAATACGCCGGAATTTGTTGATTCTCTCAACCCTTCTAATTTCAGTGAAGTAGTTGGTAAAGTAGGCTTAATCAGCGTTGAACAAGCTGAACAAGCCATGCAAGCAGCCAAAGCAGCATTTCCTGGGTGGAGAAAAACACCCGCGAAACAACGCGCTGATATTTTGCGGAAAGCAGGTGATTTGATGGAACTCCGCCGCGCCGAACTTTCAGCTTGGATAGTTTTGGAAGTTGGGAAACCAGTTAAGGAAGCTGATGGAGAGGTTTCGGAAGCGATAGACTTTTGTCGGTACTATGCTGATGAGATAGAACGGCTAGACAAAGGTGTTAATTATGACCTTGCTGGGGAAACTAATCGTTATATCTACCATCCACGGGGGATTGTTGTAGTAATTTCTCCCTGGAATTTTCCGCTTGCGATCGCATGTGGAATGACTGTTGCAGCTTTGGTTTCAGGGAATTGTACTCTTCTTAAACCTGCGGAAACATCTTCTGTAATTACCGCAAAACTCACCGAAATTTTAATAGAGGCTGGTTTTCCCAAAGGTGTGTTTCAATACGTGCCAGGGAAAGGTTCGCAAGTCGGTGCTTACTTAGTAAATCATCCTGATACTCATGTAATTGCTTTTACGGGTTCTCAAGAAGTTGGCTGTCGAATTTACGCAGAAGCCGCAATATTGAAACCTGGACAAAAGCACATGAAACGTGTGATTGCTGAAATGGGTGGCAAAAATGCCATCATTGTCGATGAAAGTGCTGATTTAGACCAAGCAGTTGTGGGAGTAGTGCAGTCGGCATTTGGTTACAGTGGACAAAAATGTTCTGCTGCTTCCAGGGTGATTGTGCTGGAACCGATTTATGAAGCCTTTGTGCAACGATTGGTAGAAGCGACAAAATCCTTGAACATTGGGGAAGCAGAGTTACCTAGTACCCAAGTTGGGCCTGTGATTGATGCCAATGCCCGCGATCGCATCCGCGAGTATATTGAGAAGGGTAAGGCAGAAGCACAATTAGCCTTGGAATTACCAGCACCCGAACAAGGATATTTTATCGGGCCTGTGATTTTTAGTGAAGTATCGCCAAATGCGGTAATTTCCCAGCAGGAAATTTTTGGCCCTGTGCTGGCGGTAATTCGGGTAAAAGATTTCCAGGAAGCTTTAGCAGTCGCCAACGGGACAAACTACGCCTTAACTGGCGGACTTTATTCTCGAACACCTTCGCACATTCAGCAGGCGCAGACAGAGTTTGAAGTTGGGAATTTGTACATTAACCGCAATATTACCGGAGCGATCGTTGGACGGCAACCCTTTGGTGGATTCAAACTTTCTGGAGTCGGTTCTAAAGCAGGTGGTCCTGATTACCTATTACAATTCCTAGAACCACGCGCGGTAACAGAAAATATTCAGCGCCAAGGTTTTGCACCAATTGAAGGTGCAGATTAAACTACAAAAGTAGTAAGGGCATATATTCCAATAGGTTTGGGTTAAAGCTTAATCTTCCCTAACTATCCTAGAACTTACGCAAACAGAAAGATTTCCAGGTAGAGGCAATTCATGAATTGCCCCTACAATATTTAGTTTTGCGTAAGTCCTACATCCTTAAAAAGGTATCCCAGCACATCCCAAATTTAGGTTACTTTCCCTCTGGAAAGGTAAAATCAGGGTTTGAAGCTATGAGTACACGATTTATCTGTTTTAGTATGAACAAAAAATGGGCGGTCAAGCGAATCACTATAAACCTGGCATCAAATGAAGCCAAGAACCTCGAAAAATATTGTGAACAGACAGGCAGACCAGCGACGGATGTGATTAGAGAACTCATTCGAGCCTTACCACAGACGAAATAAAAGTAGATTTGTGAACCATTTCACTTTGGTTCGATTCTCAAGATATAAATATTAGAATTTGGGTAATTTTTGGAGAGGCAGGTAAAAACTGAGTAAAGGCGTGCTACGCTCGCCGTAAAAGATCGCAGCACGCCGAAAACAAGCTGATGTGATAACTCTATATTTAGATTTAGTTACAAAATGAGGGCTGAGAAACTGTTTATACGGTTCGGCGACTATTTTAGTCTGTCGTCACTTCCATCAAAGAATAATTTCTAATCCTTGTTTTTTAGTATTTTCGCAACAAACAACAGCAAAGAAAG
This sequence comes from Nostoc sp. FACHB-133, assembly GCF_014698055.1. Taxonomy (NCBI): domain Bacteria; kingdom Bacillati; phylum Cyanobacteriota; class Cyanophyceae; order Nostocales; family Nostocaceae; genus Nostoc; species Nostoc sp. FACHB-133. The sequence continues at coordinate 26,433 of NZ_JACJSH010000020.1, read as the reverse complement.
TAGCAAATATCCAGTTGGAAGTGTTTAATTTTATGATTACCGCTCTTGAATTACTCTTGTGAGAGTAAACTGAAAACCTTTGTCCAAATCTACAACACCTTCTACTATAGTCATGATTTTTCTGGACTGGGATTTGACAGGTCAAGGTAAGGCTTCAATCAGTTCACGAATCACGTCTATTGCTGGTTTGCCTGTTTGTTCACAATACTTTTCAAGGTTCTGAGCTTCATCTAATGTCAAGTTTAAGGTGATTCGCTTAAGCGCCTTTTTCTTGCTGGAGGTTGCCAAATGGGGAAATTTAAGTGCAGCAGTTTTATTCATTGATTGATAGGCTAGATATATACAAACTTTCTTTATCAAGCTTGCCAATTTTGAAACGTCTTTACCAGTGAAAATCAAGATTTTGAGATTGAACTTAAGCGTTAAGCCCCAAACACATTACTGAAAATAGAAGGTATTAAATTACTAGTAGCATACGGAACAAATCAACTATTGCGGTTGGTGCAAGAAGCTTTTGGCTGAAGACCTTGTATCAGCAACGATCCACAGTCCAGATTTTATGTTAAATAAGTTGTGTTAAATTACCGAAACAATTAGATTGCTAAAGATGGCTGAGATTAGTAAGCATTTTGGACATACAACTATTTGAAATTTTCTGCAAGATGAAATTGTTTCTTTGTGATAGCTATCACCTCATATCTATAGCAACCTAGTAGATAATCCTTTTAGTTAAAGGCGATTACCCAAACGTGAGTTAATAAATGACTTTACAAAATTGGAGACGAAAGCGTGGCGTTGCACTTACTACCAAGGGTTTACAAAAAATTAAGGAAGCCAAGCATCAGTCGGAAGCAAAAGAAAATTTTGGAAACAGATATACTCTCGAAGAAATGAGTGCCCGCTCCGGGTTATATTCTGCTACCATCTCGAAAGTCTTGAATCGGGAAGGAGGGGTTGATAAACAAACTATTGAAAAGCTTTTTTCAGCTTTCAATTTAAAAATAGATAAAAGTGACTATTTAAGCTCAATTAATCGTCTAGATTGGGGAGAAGCCATCTTTAACCCAGTTTTTTATGGACGTACAGAGGAACTTACTACTCTAGAGCAATGGATTCTCAATCAACACTGCCGATTGATTGCACTATTAGGGATAGGAGGTATTGGGAAAACCACGCTGTCTATAAAGCTTGCTCAACAGATTCAGGAAAACTTTGAGTATGTGATCTGGCGATCGCTACGAGAAGCCCCACCCGTTACAATTATTCTAAGTAACCTGCTCCAATTTTTATCTGACGAGCAGGAAACAGAAGGTAACTTACCAGAAAACTTTAGTGATCGGGTATCAAGACTCCTCTACTATTTGCAAAATCATCGCTGTTTGCTGATCCTTGATAATACAGAGTCAATTCTCCGCAGTGGTAGCCGCGCCGGACTTTATCGAGAAGGATATGAAGAATACGGTGAGCTTTTAAGACGGATAGGAGAAGCAACTCACCAAAGCTGCTTAGTGCTGACTAGTCGTGAAAAACCGAAAGAAGTGGCATTACTGGAAGGAGAAGCATTATCTGTTCGTTCGCTACCACTGAGTGGCTTGAAGGTAGCAGAAGGACAAGAAATCTTAAAACTCAAAGGGCTATCTGCGGCAGAGGATGAATGGAAAGTAATGATTGAACGCTATGCAGGTAATCCACTAGCTTTGAAGATAGTTGCCACAACGATTCAAGATATTTTTAATGGTAATGTCACTGAATTTTTGCAACAGGACACGGCTGTTTTTGGCGACATTCGCGATATTTTAGAGCAGCAGTTTGAGCGCTTGTCAGATTTAGAAAAGGATATTATGTACTGGCTAGCGATTAATCGGGAGTCGATTACACTCTCAGAGTTGCGAGAAGATATTGTATCACCAGTACCACAAGCAAAATTACTAGAGGCTCTAGAATCTTTAGGAAGGCGATCGTTAATCGAGAAAGCTACGCCTACACAAATTGGAAAAACTGGATTACTTTTTACCCTCCAGCCTGTGGTCATGGAGTATGTAACTAGTAGCTTGATAGAACAGGTATGTGAAGAGATTCTCACTCAGAATATTTATTTATTCAGGAGTAAAGCTCTAACAAAAGCGACAGCAAAAGAATATGTTAGGGATACTCAAATTCGCTTTATCATCAAACCAGTTATAGATGGGCTGCTTACTGCCTTTAGAAGTAAAAAAAACTTAGAAAATCACTTAGCTCAAATTTTAACAACGCTACGAGAGATATCTCCTCTAGAACAAAGTTATACAGCAGGAAATGTCTTTAACTTGCTTTATCATTTAGAAACGGATCTCAGTAGTTATGATTTTTCTTATCTAACTATTTGGCAAGCCGACTTGCAGCATATAAAGTTGCATAATGTAAATTTTGCTCATGCTCATCTAGCTAAATGTGTTTTTATTGAAACCTTTGGTGGTATTTTTTCGGTAGCTTTTAGTCCGAATGGTAAACTTTTAGCTACTGGTGATACCAATGGAGAAATTCGCTTGTACGAAGTTGCTAATAGTCAGCAACTTATGACTTGTAAAGGTCATACTGGTTGGGTTTGGTCAGTCACATTTAGTCCCGACGGTCAGGTTCTTGCCAGTGGTAGTAATGATCAAACGATAAAACTGTGGGATATCAGTAATGGTCAGTGTCTAAAAACTTTGGAGGATCATCGTGGTGGGGTTCGTTCAGTTACTTTTAGTCCCGACGGTCAGATTCTTGCTAGTGGTAGTGATGACCAAACAGTGAAGCTGTGGAATATCAGCACGGGCAAATGTCTGAAAACTTTACAGGAAAACGGTTGTAGTGTATGGTCTGTTGCCTTTAGTCCAAAAGGTAATATGTTGGCAAGTGGAAATGATGACTATAAGGTAAGGCTGTGGGACATTAACAGCAGTTCATGTATTCACACTTTAGAGGGTCACACTCAGTGGGTATACTCAGTCACTTTTAGCCCTGATGATAATACACTAGCTAGCGCCAGCCATGACCAAACAGTTAAACTTTGGGACACGAGTACTGGCAAATATATTAAAACTTTGCAGGGGCATACAGACTTAGTACATTCCGTTACCTTCAGTGTAGATGGTAGGGCTCTTGTTAGTTGCGGCGAGGATCAAACAGTTAGGGTATGGGATTTCGTGAGTGGTCAATGCCTTAAAACTCTACAAGGGCATAAAAGTAGGGTATGGTCATTAGCAATATGTATAAATCAAAATATTTGTGCTAGTAGCAGTGATGACCAAACGGTAAAGTTATGGAATATTACTACTGGTCGATGCATTAAGACTTTCCAGGGTTACAACAATGGGATATGGTCAGTTGCTGTCAGCCCAAATGATAATATGCTTGCCAGTGGTAGTAATGATCAAACAGTGACACTGTGGAATGTTACAACTGGTAAGTGTCTTACAACTTTGCAGGGACATGGTAGGAGAGTCACATCAGTTGTGTTTAGTCCTGATTCTCACTTGCTTGCTAGTGGCAGCGAAGACCAAACAATAAGAGTATGGGATCTAAGTAATAATAAATGTCTTAAAATTTTGAAAGGACATAGTAATCGAGTTACATCGGTTACTTTTAGTGCCGACAGCTATTTTTTGGCCAGTGGTAGCGATGACCAAACAATAAGAATATGGGATATCACAACTGGTCAATGCCTCAATATTTTACGAGAACATAGCGGTAGAACATGGTCAGTCATCTTCAGCCCTGAAAATCATATATTAGCTAGTGGTAGTCATGACGGGACAGTGAAACTCTGGGATATCCGTATTGGCAAATGCCTTCATACTTTACACAGTCATACCGAATGGGTTTGGGCAGTTGGCTTCAATTCAAATGGTGGTATGCTAGCTAGCGGTAGCGGAGATAAAACAATTAAACTCTGGCATGTCAGCACTGGTAAGTGTCTTAGAACCTTGCAAGATCATACAAATACTGTCTATTCAGTCGCTTTCAGTTCAGATGGTCGCATACTGGCGAGTGGTAGTGGAGACCAAACAGTTAAGCTTTGGGACGTTAACACAGGTAGGTGTTTAAGAACTTTAGTAGGACATACTAGATGGGTTTGGTCAGTTACCTTTAGTTCCGATGGTCAGACTGTGGTCAGTTGTAGTGAAGATGAGACAATTAAGATTTGGGATGTACAAACAGGTGAATGTTTGAAAACTTTGAGAAGTAAAAATCCTTACGAGGGAATGAATATCACTAGTATAAGCGGGTTAACTGAGTCTCAGAAGGATACTTTAAAAACTTTAGGAGCAGTTGAGTATTAAAGGAGACTTAATATTAGAGTTATAATACAGAGTCAAGCCAGCTTGCGAACAAGTGCTAACTCAATTAGTTATTTTGCTTTTCAATAGCGAAACTGTACCTAAAATGCTGTATGCTAGCATTCCTAATCCAAGAGATGGTTCGGGTAGTGGTACTGGCTTCAGTGCTGAAAAAGCTAATTCTCCAATTAGCTTATGAGCAGTTGTTGTAGGATGCACTTCGTCCCAAAACAAAAATTCTTCAGGGTTACAGGAAACTTGTTGTGTAGGAACATCTATAGACACTACTGATAAGTCTTTGCTAATGCAAGAGTTAGTAACGTTTGTAAAACCGAATTCCTCTGGAGCAGCAATGATCCTATCAAATAGGGAATTAACATCAAGTTCTATAATGTTGATATCAGGACTTAATTGTTGGCTAAAAACTTGGAGTTCTGTATTCAAGCTAGAGTTATGTTCACTGCTGAATGTGTTGAATAAGTTGGAACGTTGACTATTGAAATTTGCAAAAGGCGATTTTCCCAAATCTGGTAAGTTGACCACCATGATATCTTTAGCGCCATCAGCAACAAGTGATGTCAAAGCTGTTGATAAATTTGCTACTGTATTGTTAGGATTCGGCTCACCATTGAAAAAGTAACTTAGGTAGTCATTAGTACCAGCCCAAATAATATATAGAGCATTAGGATCAGCACTTTCATTTGCTGCTACAAAGTTATTTATCTGTTGCTGCAATCCTGGTAAAGTAGCCAAACCAATATTCTCAGTTCCTGTAGTTGCGCCACCAAAAGCAAAGTTATTATTCAGATTTAATGTTAATCCTAGATCAGAGGCGAGATAATCAACCCAATTTGGGCCATTAGAAAAATGTCCATTATAGTATGTTGGACTTGGGGGAATAATTCCATTAGTGGCATTAAATACATTACCAATATCAGATAAACTGTCTCCAAAGACATAAATATTGTCATAATCTTTTGCTAATACTTTGAGTGGAGATATCAAAGATAAAAGCAAAAATCCTGTTGTTATAACTTGTTTTTGCACAGTTAATTCCTTAATCTAGTTTCGACCTTGTAAAGATGTTCTGAGAAAAATCTTGCTCCTTTCTAGAGAGCTTTTTTGGCCAATTTCAAACTTTCAAGAGGGTGAGGGGCTAACGCCACATTACCCCAGCGCATTACACTTGCAGAAGCAACACCTGCTGCACCAGAACCATAAATGAGAACTAAGTCATTTTCGTGAATCTTACCCAAATGTGCAGCATGGTACAGATTTGCCACAGTCAGTACTGGGCCTATATTTGCATATAGAGGGTAGAGATTGATCGTGCGCTCTGGGTTAATACCTAGTAGCCGGGTGCAGAAGCGTGTCATCCAAGCAGTAGGGGTATTGAAAAGAAAAAAGTCGATTTGCTCTAAGGTTACACCAGCAGATGCGATCGCACCTTCACAACATATTGAAAGAAACTCCGCAGCCGTTTCACGTAGAGCTTTCGCACCCTTACCTGTCTGTATACGGACTCGTGAATTTCCTTGCTCATCCTTTGTCAGTTCAGTAGATACTACCTCACACAGCGCACCCGTATGAACTGTCTTAGTGCCAAGGATGCCTTGATTTCCTTCGAGTGAACTGACTACAAAGGCTCCAGCACCATCACCAAGAAACCAAGACACAGTATCTTGCTCCTCAGTAACGCGAGAGTACGAACACGAAATAACCACGAGTACATTGCGATACTCTCCCGCTCGTACCAAAGCACAGGCGGTTTGAAGTACAACTGGCGTACTACCACATGTTCCATCAAGATTCCATGCAGCACCCACAAGACCGAGTTTACGGGCAAGAAAGGCGGCATTGCCAAATCCAATTTGTTGAGGCCAAACTGAGGTAACAATCATCAAATCAACATCATTGGGAGAAAGTTTGGCTGCACTCAGAGCATCTGTTGCCGCGCGATACTCCAAGGTTAAGGAAGACTCCTCATTACTAAGCAGCCAGCGCTCAACAGTACCACGAAAGGGATCTGAGAGATAAGGCAGCATCTCCATATCAAACTCATTATTCGGAGAGGTTCCAGTCAGCGAAAACAGCCTTGCCAGTCCTTTTTGTTCCGCCTGAGCTATTAGATCAGGGTATTTTTCTACATAATAGTCATTAGTACGTCTGATCCTTGGAAAACTTAGTGCAAGTGAGCGAATACCTACAGGAGAATGCACCATATAAAAAATTTTATCTTATTTTAATAGTTGGTAGCGCCCTGTAAAATCAGGCTTAGATTACGACTTTGAGTCGGTGCTATTTGGGTGGGATCTATGATTACGTCAACCACAAATGGGCCGTTCGCCGCGATCGCTTTTTCTAGTGCTACTTGAACGTCAGCTTCCCTTTCAATCCGAATACCATCTGCTCCCATTCCCTGAGCAATCTTGACGAAATCTACCTGCGGAATTGTTGCATCTACGTTATTGAATCCTAGATATGCTATTCCCTGTTCGCAGATGTTGTAGCGCCCATCGTTGAGTATAATCCAGACCGCAGGAACTTGATATTTTACAGCCGTGTTTACTTCACTGTTCATCAGCATGGCACCATCTCCGACAATAGCAACAGCTTTGCCATTCCGTGCTAAAGCACCACCTACTACACCTGTTACAAAATGCCCCATAGAACCAAATCCGTTGCTAATCCGATAACGACTTGGTGTGGTAAATCGCAGCAGATGAATTACCCAAGCAAATGAGTTACCTGACTCTGCCATTACTAATGCATCGCTTCCATCAACAATCACTTGTTGAATTACATTCATCAGCAGTTCCGGTCGTACTAGACCGTCCACACGTGGCTTGATGAGATCGCGTTTAAATCGAGGCAGCATTATTGTCTTTGATCGACCAGTACTTTCTGGGAAGTTCTTCAGCAGGTTCTTTAAGAATATTGCTACGTCAGACTGGATGGCAAAAGTCTCGGCGGATGGATATGCAGTTCCTGGAACCTTTGTGTCGATGTCAACATGCAAAAAGCCGTGTCTGGGAATCATCTCAGGGTTCCAGAATGAGGTAAACTCACCAAGACGTGTTCCCAAAACCAGTATGCGCCTTGGACGTTGCTCCCTCATGTACGTTAAAACCGACTCATGTCCACCGAAGCCGGTAACGCCTACAAACTGAGGATGATCTTCAGGAAAAATACCTTTGGCCCGTGGTGAACACATTACGGCAGCCCCTGTTCTCTCAGCAAGCTGGCAAATTTCTTTTGCAGCACCCCTTGCCCCGAAGCCCACCCAGATGGCAAACGACCCCTCAGAGAGTAAGTGGACACATTTGGCTATTGTCTCCTCCGTTACTGTTGTCGCAGCCTGAGACAGAATTACTCGTGGCAAAGATGTTTTTATTGAACTTGTCTGGATATTTGTGGGAATACTGATATGAGCTACAAATCCTCCCGGTTGTGCTAGACCAAGAGCAATCCTTCGAGAAACCTCTGGAAGTTCATCGCTGGATTCGAGGGTTGTTCCATAATGAAATATTGTCCCCGAAGTAAAAATATCTGCACTAGGCATTGTGTAGGTACTAGTTTCTTGACAAGCCCACCGACCACGCTGTGATGCTGAGGTTGAAGCTGATACAAAAATCACCTTAGCACCCTCCCAACGGGCAGCTAATAGCCCTGTCAAAGCATTGGTGATCCCTGGGCCTGTAGTAGTAAATACCACAACTGGGCGATCGCTAGCAAAGTGCGCCTCAATTGCTGCAAAAGCTGCTCCAGCTTCGTGGCGAAAGTGCAGCACCTGGAGGGAACTTTGATGTAATGCAGCCCACACTGGGGCGATCGCACCTCCCGAAACACCAAAGGCATACTCTACTCCCATATCTCCTAGCATTTTAACCACTGCCTCTGCTACCGAAGAAGCTCTAGATGGCTTGCTGTGAGATTGCTGTTCAGTGGAGTTTAATTGTTCAGTGGTATTCGCTTGTGTGTCCTGAAATTTAAGATGCATACAAACTATACTTATTAGGAATAATTTCCCCTGTGAAGTAACATTATCCCACACGCTAAACTCAGCAATATTACTTTTTTTAGATAACTACCATACAAATTTTTTAGTACTGCTTTTGTAAAGCAGTTACTTAGAAACCTTAAAACGACCCTCACACTTTGCCTTGCCAATCTTTTAGCAGTTGAAAATCTGATAAAAGGAATGTCTAGAGAATTCAACATTATTATGTGGATGTAGCGATGCCTGTGGCGGGCTGCGCCAACGTAGATGGGTTAACCTGTTTTCCAGTTTATGAGAACTGAACACTATAGAATCAAGCTCTGGAGTATAAAAAGGTGATTAACTTCAATCAGTATAAAGCTTTAACTTTCGATTGTTATGGAACCCTGATTGATTGGGAGAACGGCATTTTAGGAGCGCTCCAACCACTTTTACTGGCACATAACACTGATTTAGATGACGATCGAATTCTGGAACTTTTTGCTGAATTTGAAGCAGAACTGGAAAAGAGTGATTATATCAAATATCGGGAAGTTTTGAAGAGAGTAGTCGAGAAATTTGGTGAACAATTTGGCTTTGAGCCAACTGTCAAGGAACTAAATTCAATTGCTGATTCGATTCAGCATTGGCTACCTTTCCCCGATACAGTTGAGGCACTTAAAACCCTCAAGCAAAAGTTTCAACTGGTCATTATCTCCAATGTAGATGACGATCTATTTGCTTTTTCTGCAAAATACTTGGAGGTAGAATTTGACCAAATAATCACAGCAGAACAAGCAAATAGTTACAAACCCTCCTTAAACAACTTCAGACTGGCTATTGAGAGAATTGATTTGCCGCTAGAGCAGATATTACATGTTGCTGCTAGTGTATATCACGATATCGTTACAGCCAAATCTCTGGGACTATCAACAGTCTGGGTAAACCGTCGAGCAGAGAAAAAAGGATCAAAAACTACAGAATCAGCATTAAGTCAACCTGACTTAGAAGTGCCTGATTTAAAGACTCTTGCTGCTTTGAGTTCATAGAAATGATACTGAGCAATAAGTGCTGAGTACCCAGCACTGTTTCGATGGGGATCTGTATCTGTAATGATTAGAACTCGAAGAGCTTTCACGCCAAGGAGTAGTCAAAAAACGAAACAGGGATTGCAACATAGATTGATTTTGCTTTACCCTGGAAAAATTACTACACCAGTTTGACGGCATGTTCGACCTCCTTTTGAGGGCGACACGCAAGGCACGAGTAAATCTCGTAGCAACGCTCTCTTTCTGGCTCTTCTTTCCTCAGCGCTCTGCCGATAAACTTGTTCAAGAAAACACTTTGATAGCCTAAAACGATGAAAGCATCTGCTAATTTCGACTTTGAAGACGAGAAATTTAATGCACCGCCTTCTCAAGTCATCCCTTGGTGTCAGATGATTAATCCTCGGTATGGCACAGATGGTATGCAATCCCACGGTTTGGCGATTAAGCTAGATAACGCCAATGCTGTCGGCTTTGTGCCAGATGATAATTGGCAGCAGGTAGAGCATGAATTTAGCTCTGGAGTCGAAACAGTCTTTATTAGCACTACTCCAAACTTGGTTTTAGTGCGTCGAGGGCCATTGTCTGTTAAGGATCGGGAAAGTGGTCTAAAATTGGGTACGCTTAAAGAGAATTATGATGCCTTTTTAGCAGATAAACTTAAATTTAAAACCTTTACTCGCTATCTAATTTTTATAGTTGGTGAAAATAAAAAATTTTTACACGAATCACCATTACAACTAACTCTTAATGGCGCTGCCGGAGCGAGTTTCAGCAAAACCTACTGCGAATATCAACAAGGTAAAGTAGTTAGTGGATTCGTTGCTGAACTAGAAAAAGCTTATGCTGTTTACCGCAAGCAACCTTTAACGCCAAAAGGCCCTTTGTTCCATGCTCATGGGATTTTTTGCCCGATAATTGAGTGTGAAGAAAGAGGTATTGAACCAAATACAGTTCTAGTCGCTTCAACTGTAGACTACAAACATCCCACGGTAGGGACTTTAACTCAATATTTAATAGCTTCGGATTCTCTGGAGTCTGCAATGATTTGCAAGACTTTTGAAGAATACAAAGACTTTGGGAAGGAACCTGTAAAATCAGAAACGCCTAAATTGGCAATGGCAGGAGTTTCTAACTCTTATGTTTATGCCGATGAAGATGATTTTGCTTATCCGCCGTATTAAGTGGGAATGGGGAATGGGGAATGGGGAATGGGGAATTGGGAATTGGGTTATTAATTTTTCTCCCCTGCCTCCCCTGCTCCCTGCCCCTCTGCCTCTTCTGCCCAATACTTATTCTTTGAGCAGCAAATAATATAGTGAACCATTACCGCCTGTGATGCCAGCGCGATCGCCTGCTAGTTTACCAGACCCCATGAAATAATCCACCCGTCCCGGGCCTTTGATGGCGCTTCCTGTATCCTGATCAAGCACAAAGCGGCTGACAGTACGCCTCTCTAGTTTGCCACGACTGGCGGGATAGGGAAATGAATTGTAAATCAGAGCTAGCGCTCCCGGTGGCATGAGAGACTTATCTGTAGCAATGGAACGTTCTGCTGTCACTGGCACATGAATACTACCAGTCGCTCCTCTACCACCTGTTTCTTGGAAGAAAATAAATCGTTCCCATCGGGGCAGATAATTGTTCAACTCCTGGGGTTTTTGCCGGAAATAACTAATTAGACGTGGCATTGTCAATCCATTTAGTGGCAGTTTGCCATCTTTGGCTAGTTCTTTGCCGATGCTAGTCCAGGGGTAATCAGTTCCACCTGCATAGCCAATTGATGTTGTTTTGCCATTAGTTAACTTAATTTGAGCAGAACCTTGAATATGTACCATGTATGCATCGAGGCGATCGCGGAACCAAAGCAGTTCTAAACCGCGCAATTTGCTCTTATTCCCTTGTAAACCATCCTTCCCTTCCAAATCAATTCGTTTGGGGTGGGGTTTTGGCCATTGGCTGAAATCAGGTGGTAGCCGATAAAGGGGATACTTATATATTGCAGTTTTGACACGACTAGCGGTGTAAACAGGTTCGTAGTAAGCAGTGAATTTAACAGTACCCTTGCCATCGTTGCCTACAGACTGGTAAAAGACAAACTCACGGCGGACAGCAGATTGTAATTGGGCTGGTGACTTAGAACTGACAACCAGTTGACGGAAACGTAACAAACTCCGGCGGACGCGATCGAGAGTAATTTCCTTGATTGGATAATTTTGATATGCTGCGATCGCTTCACCCTTTGTTAGGTAGATCAGACTGTTATCAATGGAAGCCAACAACGCATCGCGATCACCTGTTTTACCTCTTTGACCCCAAATTTGATCATCCCAACCCAAGCACCTCTGCTGGAGCGTACAATCGCTTTCTATGGCGATCGGTTTTAGCGGCGGTGTTATCTCTGGAGTGATTGGTATTGGCACCGGAGAGAGATCGGGAGTAGTCGGTATTGGCAAGGGCAGTAAGTTAGGAACCTGAGCAACAGCCGACCAAAGAGGGTTTACAAGGACAACTCCCAGACTGAAGGAAAGTAAAGCAAGGGTTTTTCTCATCATTTAGTTGAATCTTTCAACACTGGAACTAAAAATAGGTTCTACCCGGATTGCCACAACCCGAGAAGGTCTTACTACCATATATTCCCCTTGAATATTTTTGATCGGCACACTAATAAAGTCATTGGAAGCAGATTTTGGCACAAGTTCGCCGCTATACCACTTCTGAAACTCTTGAATAGTAGGAAAACGTACTTCTTCCCGGTGGCCGCTTTCCAGTAGGAGGTATACGGCATATTCATTTGGAGTTCTAGCCATAAGATTGAACCATTTAAAAAACATTCAACCCATTGTTAACCACGTAACCCCTGAATGAAAAGGGTAAGCATACGGGAGGTGGGGATGAGGGAAGAAGTAAGGGAGCAGGGGAGGCAGGGGAGCAGGGGGCAGGGAGCAAGGGAGCAGGGGAGCAAGGGACGCAGGGGGAGCAGGGGAAGAAGCAAGTATTGATTATTGACCAATGCCCAATGCCCAATGCCCAATGCCCTATGCCCTATGCCCAATTCCCAATTCCCAATTCCCCAATGACTCCTCACTTTAGACGACTAATCCTTTAATCGGTTCCTTCAAAAGTGTAAGTTTACATTAGCTCCTGCATAACTCTCCAATCAACTTCTGATAAGTCATTGGCATTGTTGAACAACAGTTAGTTATTCAGGAGGCGAAATTTATGAAACTTTACTATCGTGGTCTGAGCTACGAATACAACCCAAGCAAAGTTGCCAGCAAAAAAACAGAACAGCCCTTTCAACCAGTTCCTCAACTCGGGCCAGCTTATAATTTAATGTACCGTGGCGTTAATTATTGTGTTGATCCAAATTCAAAATCGGCAGAAGTTGCTCTATCACCAGTAGCTTATAAATTGAGCTTTAGGGGAATTACCTACTTTGTAAATAAAACTGCACAGGGAGATGTAACTGTAGTCTCTCAACCAGCAATAAATTCAAAAGTTGTGGCACTGCCGATTTCTGAACAATTAAAACTTCAATAATAATATGGTTACAAGCTCATCTGGAGTCTAGGGAGTCATGAACTTGTGTGTAGTACAATCCTCAAAAAACCTTTGAATTTCAGCATTATCTACCTCAAATTCATCTTGCCAAAACTGGTAGTTGTGCCAAGATGAATTTGAGGACTTAAGGCAAGTGAGACAATGTTAGGACAATTATTAGACGGACGTTACCAAGTCCTCCAAGTCTTAGGTGGAGGTGGATTCGGTCAAACCTATATAGCTCAAGATACCCATCGACCAGGTTTCCCGAAATGCGTTGTCAAACACCTTAAGCCTGTCACTCGTAGCCCCGAATTTCTCGAAACTGCTAGACGGCTATTTACCAGTGAGGCAGAAACACTAGAAGAACTGGGCAACCATGACCAAATTCCTCGGCTTTTAGCCTATTTTGAAGATAACCAAGAGTTCTTTTTGGTGCAAGAGTTTATTGAGGGGCATACTCTAAAAGCAGAACTCTTACCAAATCAACTTTGGACAGAAGATCAAGTAATTCAACTTCTGCAACAGATGTTGGGTATTCTGCAATTTATTCACAGCCACAACGTTATCCATCGAGATATCAAACCAGACAATATAATCAGGCGGCAAAAAGACGGTAAGTTAGTGCTGATTGACTTTGGTGCAGTTAAACAAGTCCAAACTCAACTGCTTACAGTTTCAGGGCGCACGGGGGCTACTATTATCATTGGCACCCCAGGATACATGTCTACAGAACAGGGGCAAGGTAAGCCCCGCTCTAACAGCGATATTTATTCTCTGGGTATTATTGCTATCCAATCGCTGACGGGGTTACATCCTATCAACTTTGAGGAAGATCCAGATACTGGTGAAATTTCTTGGCAACATCAGGCTAATGTCAGTTCTGAGTTGGCATCTGTGCTATCTAAGATGGTGCTACATCACTTTAAACAGCGCTATCAATCTGCGGCTGAAGTTTTACAGGTGCTTAAACATCTTGATAGTAAAGTAGCAGCGCAATCACTTCAATCACCATCTTTTAGACAATCATCTCAAGCTTCACTTTCTCAACAAAACTCAATTGGGTATCCGCCTGCTTCCATCCTGTCTGCGGAAAATTATAGCCGCTTAGAAAAGATTCTTTTGGAATTTGTCGGCCCCGTTGCCTCAAGATTACTCCAACAAGTTGCGGCATCAGCACCCAACTGCGAAGAATTAATTAATCAATTAGCCCTTCATCTTCGAGAAAATCAACAAATTGATTTTCAGAAGAAAACAATGTTTCTACTAGAGAAGCCTACTCTACTACAGGAATTTACTGTTAAATCTGAAATTCAGTCTAATAATTTACCAAGCCAAGAATCTCAAGTAATCAGCGATAGCTTTGTGCATCAGTGTGAGCGGGAATTGGCTGATTTGATTGGCCCAATAGCTAAGTTTATAGTCCAAAAAGCTGTTAAGTCATCTGGGCAAATTTCTCGTGCAGAATTTGTGCAACTTTTAGCATCACAAATTCCCGAACCTGAAAAAGCTTTGAAATTTCAGCAACGCTTACTTTCTTGATATTTTAAATATCGTCTTTATTTCTCCGTTAATTACGTTAGCGTAGCGGTAGCGAGTCCGCGTACTCTTACAGAGAAGCAAGCTACGCTTTTAGCGTCTCGTAGAGAGCGTCATTACGAATTATCAGCCTTGGTTATTCAACATTTCCATAGCTATTTTTAAGCTAGCTTTCATCCGATTAAATGCTTCTGCTAACCCGCCAATCTCATCATTAGAGCTTTCTTCAAAATCAGCACTCATATCACCGACACTAACTTTTTGGGCTATTTTTTCAATTCTTCTGATGCGCTGAATCACATATTTTTTGATTAAGAAGTTAATTAAGAAAACTACGATCGCAAAGATAGTTATTAAAAGCCCCATGATTAATATCCAAGTCCGTTTGGCATTGGCAAAAATCTCTTGGGATGGAACAGAGATTATTTGAGCAGAAACAATTTGATTAAGTTGCCAACCAAAACCATTTTCCGAGCCATAAGTTGCTAACTGACTTTTAGGAGCCTGATCTGGTGTAGAATGACATCGCAGACATTTCTGTTGGGTAATTTTTAGTGGTCGCGCTATGTAAAATACTTCGCCTTCTGGCAAGTTGCGAAAGCCTGTAATTTCTTGAGTTTTGGAGTCGTTGCGAAAACGTTCTACAAGTTGAGTTTCAAAATTATCAGCTTTATCTACTAAATTCGTAGGATTCAGTGTTGCATCCTTATGAAAAAAGTTTTTATATTCAGGCTTTTTACGAAAATTCTCAAACACCTCTTTAGAAGAAAAAGTTGGTACAACTTCAGGCATGAACGTTGGGTTAGTATCTAGTCTAGGTTCTAATAAGGGATCTATCCGATTTTGTGTATAATCTCTAACTGCGTTTACCATTTGAATCAGAATCTGCGCTTGAGAAGTTACTTCATTTTGCGCTCTCCCCTGAAGTACACTGGATAAGGCAATCCCACTTCCCACAATACTGACTATGAAAACTAATATTAAAAGTAAGTTAAATTTAGCACCAATTTTTAAGTTTTTTAATGTAATGTTGTTTAACATAACCTAACCAATGAAGGTGGTATCTGAGTTTGTCTAATATTTATTTATACCTGTTAGAAAGCATCTCAACAATATTTAAATAAATATTAACTTTTTGCCGCAATATAACCTATTTAGGCAGCAGTCAAACTTATCTAGATTAGTTCTGAAAACCAAGTTACTTCCTTAACCAATAATTAGTGATGTTTTTGCGACTTCCCCGACGTTTATTTCTGTTTAATCTGCTAGGTTTGACATTTGCTGCTTGTCAATCACCAAATGATATTAATGGTACGTTAACTGTTGGTGTTCTCAACTATGGTGGAGGCGAACAGATAATTAATCAATATGCTAAATTTAATAGTTATTTGGGTGAAAAAACAAACTCATATATTCAGCTAGAGCCAGTTTTTAATGAAAATAGAGCGGTTGAGCGCCTAGAAGCTCGTGCTTGGTCATTAGTATTTGCTCCACCAGGTTTAGCGGCTATTGCGATCGCACGTCACCAATATGCTCCCCTATTTCCTTTAGTAGGTATTAATAATTTGCGCTCAATTTTCGTTGTTCGCAAAGACAATCCAATTACCGAATTGAAGCAACTGCAAGGTAAAACAGTGGCTTTAGGTCAATTAGGTTCAGCAACGGGATATTATTTCCCTCTTTACAATCTTTATGGTACAACACTAGCTGAGATCCTATTTGCACCCACACCTAAAGCCGCGCTGGAATTGGTGGCTCAAGGAAAAGCGATCGCCTGTGCTGTCTCAGAAGCGGAATTGGCTCTCTACGGTTCACAGTTTGCCCCTACGGAATTCCGCATACTATTTAAAGACCCTCACTATGTACCATTAGGCGTGGTCTTGATTGGCCCAAATGTGGAACGTAACCGTCAAGAGTTCATCCGCAAAGTGATGAGTGATGCGCCTTCTGGTTTAGCTCAAGAAGTGGGGTATGTACCCAATGGACAAGTACCAGATTACAAATACATGATTTCTGTGGTCGATCGGGTAAGCTCGATTACTTCTAAGCTGCAAAAAAAACCTGTCCAATTATTTTGATTGACATCATAATATTGCTCAAAAAAACAATTTGAATCGTGCTAGCTGGTTTTGAATTGTTCCTGTCAGGATTTTATTTAGTTCTGTAGTGTCTTGAAATTGCAAAATTTGCTGTGTGGGTAAGTCGAAGGGAAATTGTCCTTCAATATCTGGACGTTGCATTTGTGCTAGTACAATCTGTTCAGATCGCTTACTTTGGATGGCATAGCCAATCTCAATACAGACATTGGGACTAGGAATTAGTTGGGGGGTTTCTTTACCGTCAACACTAGCGATGGGTGTGGTGTCAGCGATAAATAACAAACTCTTACGGATTTTTCGCATGATCGTGCGGTTAATCCGTAGAGTAGCACCACTGGGGCGAGAGGATTCTACTAATGTTAGAGGAAGGCGCGATCGCAAGTTTAAACTTTCTAAACTTTTTCGCAGTTCTTCTCTGAGAGCATTCGTCGCAGCGACATACTCAGTTTGATAGGATAAAAAAATTGTTGGTTCTAACTGAGCCAACAGTGCCTGTTTGGTAAAATAAATTTCATGACTAATTAAGTCAATGTTGGCGACGCAATAGCCACCACTTCCTTCAATATAAAATTCAATATTTTCCCCTTCTAGATAGCGCCCAAACCAAGTTGATTTCTTAACTTCGTCACTCTCTTCTAAAAAGTCTGCTCGCAATGCCGATCTCAGCAGGCTTTTTTTGCTCAAGCGAATGTCTGGGGGACGTTTTTCTAGTTCTGGAATCGGCTCGTAATCCTGTAGATACCACGCTCTGAGCGCAATAATTGACATAAGGCGCTATTTAAATTATTTTTCACTATTTAGCTTAGTATAATCTTACACCAAGGGGAGTCCATATCTTAGACTTCTCTTTAAACACAACAACACCCAAGCATCTACTCGCTGAACTATTTTCTCTCATTGTTTATCAGATGCAGGGATGTACTAATTTTCATCGCTTGTGTAAACAAGTTATGAAATCTAGTAACAGCGCCCCCTAATCTTCCACATTTGAGGAAATAGCAGTTTTCGCGTTGGGTGTTGCTGTGTTTTGACGAGACAGATGTAAGTTAAACAGCGTCTTTTACCTCTTACTCACGACTCCAAATGCAGCTGTTATATCTGCCAGGGAAGCTTCTTTATGAGCTTCAATTATTAGATTATCACTTATAGATGGAAGGGAGTTTTTTTGCAACGAAACTTTACTTTTAAAGTATTCTGTAATCAAAGTCAATATATTGCAGTAATGGGATAACTTCTAAATCTTTTCGTTAGCCTATTTTTAAAAAATATCATCAACCTTTTGGATGAATAAAGTAATTACTAATTCAAATTTTAAGTTTTGAAACAAACATTCTGAAAATAAGGAAGAAAATCTATTTCTCTACCTTGAGTGAACGATTTTAGCTGGAGGCTTGACGGGAATTTCAATCCAGAACTCTGTACCTTTCCCAGGTTCGGAAATGCACTCCATTATTCCGCCATGTTTTTCGGCAATAATCTGATAACTGATTGCCAATCCTAATCCTGTACCCCTACCCACAGGTTTGGTAGTATAAAATGGGTCAAAAATTCGCTTTTTTATCTCTGGAGTCATTCCCGGCCCATTGTCACTAATACGAATCAATAGACGAGAGTTATCTGCTGAGATTCTAGTGGAAATGTGGATAGTAGGTACTGAAGATGGCTTATCTTGTTTGTCCTCCTCCCCAGCCCCCATTTCCCAGTTCCCCATTCCCCATTCTCCATTCCCCATTTCTAAAGCATCTATGGCATTGCTGAAAATATTCATGAATACCTGATTCATTTGGCCGGCATAGCATTCTATCGTTGGGATGTTGCCATAGTCTTTGATTACCCGAATGCCGGGGAATTCATCATTTCCTTTCAGTTGATGTTGTAAAATCAATAAGGTACTGTCAATGCCTTCATGCAAGTCAACACGCTTGTTTTCAGCCTCATCCAAGCGAGAAAAATTGCGTAACGACAGCACTATTGAACGGATGCGATCGCTTCCTACTTGCATTGAGGTAATGATTCTTGGGAGGTCTTCTACCAAAAATTCAAAATCCACTGCTTCCATCGCAGCGCCAATTTCAGTATCAGGATCGGGATAATGTAGCTGGTAGAGGCGTAAAATTTCTAGCAGTTGTTCGATGTAGTCACTGGCGTGGCACAGATTACCGTAGATAAAGTTAACGGGGTTGTTGATTTCGTGAGCGATACCCGCCACCAACTGTCCTAAGCCAGACATTTTTTCGGTTTGAATCAATCTTGTCTGTGTTTCTTGGAGTTCATGTAAAGTCTTTCCTAACTGTTGTGCTTTATTTCTAGCTTCAGTTTCAGCCTTACAAGTTTGTTCATAGAGTTGTGCTTGTTGAATGGCGATCGCAGCTTGATCTCCTAGCTGTTGCAATAAATCAATTTCAGTATCCTGCCAATTTCTGGGAGCGCTACATTCATGGGCAATTAGTAAACCCCATAATTCTATACCTATATTAATTGGAACTACCAAGTTTGCTTGAATTTGTAGACTTTGCAAAAACTCTCGATGACAATCACTTAAAGAATTAGTTGAAACGTCGTTAATTGCTCGTACCCTACCCTGAGCGTATAAATACGTATGCTCATCAGGAAAGCATTCTAGTGGTGCATTCACTCCCAAAACTGACTGCCAATTACCATTAATCTCTTCCACAATCACCGATTTACTGTTCAGTTGGAAAATTACTACCCGGTCTGAATTTAGCAGTGAGCGGACTTCGGAGACAATAGTTTGCAGGGTTGTCTGCAAGTCCAATGTACTGCGGATCTGCTCTGTGACTTGCTTGATTACCTTGGTGAGAAGTAATGATTTTTCTAGTTCAGCAGTTTGTTCTTGCACCCGCAGTTCCAAGTTGGTATTCAGGGCTTGTACTTCTTTATATATCTGTTGCTGCTGAATTGCCATTGAAAACTGATCGTACAAGGCTTGTGCCAATGTCATGTCTTCCGGTTTCCACTCAGGCGCTTGCCCCTTTTTTTGCTCTCGCCAAACCTCAAAGGAAAGCTGGGGTAGAAGTTGCCGCCGATTTTGTTCGCATCGTCCCGCCCACAAGATTTCCGTTTCAAATTCAGCGCGAAAAATGCTTAATACACCGATAAATTGTTCCCGGTAATGTAGGGGAATCACCATCAGTCCGCGAATTTGAGTAGAACGAAATGCTAAAGCTAAAACTCGCAACTGCGGTTCTTTATAGATATCAGAGGTTGCCCAAATATTACCTGGTTTAAACTCAGTCATCCAGTTTTGCCATGTAGGATGCTGTTCAATAATTCTGCTATCTAATTCGTAAGGTAGTGTGGGTTGATCGCCCCAGGTGTATAGTTCCCGACTCTCTTCAATGTAAAGCCTGCCACCTACTGCACTGAATGCGGTAATAACTTCTTGAAGCGCTCCTTGCAACTGGATTGTTGGTAGTTTATGCAATAGTCTGGTGACTCGGTTAATAGTAGCTTCTTGCTTTTGCTGGGTAAGCGCTGCGGTGAGTAGATTACTTTGAGCGATCGCGATCGCAACCTGATCGGCAACTTGCTGCAATACTTTGATTTCCCGCTTCAAAATCTTTCGCGGTTTACTCTGGTGAGCTACCAACAATCCCCACAATTTAGGCTTTGCCGATTGTTGTTGTGGATCGCGATCTAAAATTGGCACTACTAAAGAAGATTGCACACCCATTGCCTTTAAGTATTGAATATGGCACGGGTCTACTTGCCGATAGTAGATATTAGTTTGTAGGCGTTTGCCAGTTTCTGTTGATTGTAGAGGTGATAGCCCGATTTTCTGGTTTGCTACATCGACAATCGAACGTTGCCCCGCCAACAAAAACATCTCTCTAGCCTCTTCGGGGATATCATGAACTGGAAAGCGTAACCCTAACAAGGATGGCAGACGCTCGTTATCAATAGATTCAGCAATGACTTCACCACTACCACTAGTATCAAAACGATATACCTTGACTCGATCTGCACGTAAGAATAACCGTACTTCAGTAACGGTAGTTGTTAATATTTCTTGAAGATCGAGCGATCGCCTAATCTGTTTGATCATCCGGTGCAGTAAGCTTTCTTGGTCTAAGCCTTGCTGCAACCCGTTTAGTTTATCGGTAGATGTCATTGTTTATGTACACCATAACTGAAGTATAGTTTTTTTTATAATTGTCCCTAATGAGAAATTTCAATTTACAATGCCTTGATTTTTATTCCATTTCAATAAATTTCTGCGACAAAGGCATTGCGAGGGCCGTACATCTGTTGCAACTTTTTTAGAAATGGATTATGGGGTATTTGAAAAGTATTAGATATTTTGCTTAATTCCCGTAGTCCTAAGAAAGTTGATTTAGGGGGATATCAAACTATTTGGTGTATCATTAGTGACTTTTCAAACATCCTTTCAATTTTAAAGTAAATAAAAATTAAACTATTGACACTTATTGATTTTATATTCTTAATCATTAAAATATTTCAGTATTTTTACTTAAATAATATCTTCATCATTACCTTATTTTCTTTACCATTTTTGCCCCGGAAGCTCACCAAAGACCACAGTGGCTCCCTTTGAAAAGCTATGTATTAGTTAGATATTTCTTAATATTTACAAGGGCGATCGCTTCTAAAAGCCCCAAAGCCTTAAACTACATTATATATTCTCAATAGCAATAAGCTTTTTTCACAAAAACAATGACTATTTTGCCAATTTAGCAAGAAAATTCAAGCATTGTAAGCCATGTAAAACAATGGTTTGAATATTAATATTGCTAATATAAAATGTCAATAATAAATCAAATGGTCTTGAACTTGCTCTTTATTAAGTAGCTTTAGGGAGATTTAAGCTTTAACTGAACTTGATTTAATTATTGGCAATTTTTCAAATAATTTTGACTGGAGAATTTTAATATTCCCCATCTAATCACTGATTTTATATTAAATGTAACTATAGAACTCCTATTTGATTTTTGAACAAGACTCAGTACGAATCTATCCCTTCTTTCCTATTCCCTGCCCACACAAGTAAATATGGCTACGCCACGCTGCGCGAACAGGAATCAAACCGGGTTCCTATATTTTGATTAAATTATTCGTAAATTCTTGTTAAAGATAGTAAGTTACGAATTTCTTCACGCACACTCATGAGAGTTTTACCGAGATGGTTTTGACCTGCTTTATTAGCACCACAGCCCCAAAAAGAATCGGTTGGGGAGTTTTCAACCAAAAGCTCATCGCCTGTCTTCAGCAGAACTTCTCTAATATCAGCATGAGTGAGAAACTTTTTGAGTACAGCTTCTCGCATAATTTGCGTTTTGACCAAATCCCAGTCTCGACGGAGTTGGCGAGTGCTACATCTTCCCAAGGCGGCAGCTTCTTCTGGGGTGGCGGCGGCATGGATGACGGGTATAATCGCCGCATCTTTGCTGCCAACAAACTTTTGTGCTTGATAATAATGCTCAACAGTTGCCCAGTAAGTGTTCTGGATGTGGATTCCGTGGGGAGAAAAGTTAGAAAAACAGCCATAAGGCTGCCAAACCTTATAAAAGTAAATGGTCATTTGAAAATTACTCTTTCATATATAGCAATCCTATTTGATTTGTGAGAATTGCAACTCAAAACCGAACTTATCTAAATTCTGTCACTTCATCAAAGATGGGGAGGTGGGGGGGCAGGGGGCAGGGAGCAGGGAGCAGGGGGAGGGAAATAAATAAGTATATTCAAGGCTATGAAAGTCGTAAAAAATACTAATATTTTCTCTTTACTTTCCCTGCTACCTCTGCTCTTTTCACTATGATCTTACTTTTTCGCGTCGCTCTCCTCCTACCTCCTTCATCGGTAAGGTGAGGGTGAAAGTTGTTTGACCAAAAGCTGTTGAGTCAAGAATGAGGTCGCCATGATGTGCCCTGGCAATTTCACGGGCTAGGCTGAGTCCTAGTCCGATGCCTTCTATTTTGCGGGTTCGAGCCGGATCGCCGCGATAGAAGCGGTCAAAAATGCGTAGACTATCACTCGCTGGAATATCTTTGGATGCATTGGCAATGATAACGTGGAGAGTTGTTTGAGTTTGATGAGTGCGAATCTTTATCCAGCCGTTGGCGAGATTGTATTTTATAGCATTACTGAACAGGTTTTGCAAAACTTGAATTAGAAGATCGCGATCGCCCTGTAAGCGTAGTCCATCAGTAAAGTCTGTTTGCACAGTCAAGTGGGGAGCCAGCATTTCCACATCTTCTAGCATCTCCATCAGCAACTCAGACATATCCACCTCAACCAAATACAAGCTCATTTTTCCCGCATCTGCCAGAGATAGCAGCAAGAGTTTCCGCATAATTCCACTCAGGCGGCGCACCTCATCTAATAGGTTACTTAAGCGCTGTTGTACTTCACTCCCAGGCTCAACCTGTTGCAGCGTTCGTTCTAGTTCGCCTTGCAAAATTGTCAGTGGGGTTTTCAGTTCATGAGCCGCATCACCACTAAAACGGGAAGCTTGGGTAAAACTGCGTTCCAAGCGCTCCAACATCAAGTTAAATACCTGAATCAACTCGACAAATTCAACATCAGTTGTTCCAATGGGAATTCGTTGATCTAGTCCTTTAACAGTTACTTGTTGAATAACACCTGTTAATTGATGGATAGGACGTAAAGCACCACCAGAAACTAACCATGCACCAATGGCAACTAGCAATAGCGACCCCGGAATTGAAACCAAGAAAATATTCCGAATGGTAGCCATTTCTTGATCGACGGCTTGCAGATTCACAGCAATGCCAACCTGAGCATTGGGAAATTTAGTTGCTCCAATTCGCCAAGCTGCTTTTGTTGTCTGTTCAGTGACAAATTTAGGTGGACGCGGACGAAGAAAGGGTGGCGGCCCAACATTTCTATTTGAGGGTGGCGGTGGTTCTCTCTGCGGAGGTGATGGTAAAGGTATCAACTGAAGACGCTTAAGCAGCAGGCGATTCACCTCAACGTCGGCAGGTAGAGAGTTAGATTGATAAAGTCTGTTGCCGTTTGCATCAAGCACCAGTAGGGCAATGGGGGTTTTTGTATTGGTTCCGAAGGCATCAGCTAATGAGTCTTCGTAAAATTGCCATCGTGAGGGTCGGCTTTCTTTGCCCTGATTTTCAGGGGGTTCTCCCCGTGGTGGCAAATTCGGAGTTGCCCGCATCAAGTGATTTAACAGTTCTGCATCAAGACGGCTGATTTTAGCATTGTAAATCTGAAACCAGGAGACTGCACCAAAACCTACTAATGTGGTTCCTGCTAGAGCCGCAGACAATAGGGCAATTCGGAGGCGAAATGAAGGGAGCTTCATCATAATTCATAATTTGTAATTCGTAATTCGTAATTGAATGTTGATATCAAATCCGTTTGTATCGGAATTATTTCTCTGCGGACTGAGAGTTTAAATCCCCCTCATGAAACATAATACGAATTACGAATTGTTTAAGAGCTAGACTCTGGTTTGCGAAACCGATATCCAACCCCTCGAATGCTTTCAATCCAGACTGCTTCATCAATGGGGTCAATTTTTTTACGAATTCGCTGGATACAAACATCTACGACGTTGGTGTTAGGGTTAAAATCGTAGCCCCAAACATGCTCCAAAATTTGGGTACGGGTGAAAACTCGTCCGGGAGAGCGCATGAGATACTCCAGAAGATTGAACTCGCGGCTGGTCAGTTCTATCGCTTGGCGATCGCAAGTAACTTCCCTGGTGATGCGATCGAGTTTGATAGGCCCAACACTAAGGATATTTTGGCGATTGCTCACACTCCGGCGAACAACAGCATGAATTCGAGCCGCTAACTCTTCTACAAAAAACGGTTTAGCGATATAGTCATCGGCTCCTAAATTTAGCCCTGCTAAGCGATCATCTAGTTCATTCCGAGCTGTTAACAAAATTATCGGCGCATTCCGACCTTGCCCCCGCAAGAGTTTTAAGATTGATAGTCCATCCTTTCCCGGCACCATAATGTCAAGGATAAGAACATCATATTCATTTTCTAATGCCCGCAGATATCCTTCATCACCGTTGTCGCAGTAGTCTACAACAAATCCCTGCTCCTTCAGTCCAGCCCGGACGAAGTTAGCAATTTTCGCTTCATCTTCGACAAATAGAACGTTCACAAGTATTTATTAGTTTATATATTGTTCCATTCTAGATTCATTACCTTTCTACTTAAATTACAAAACTGTAATTTAGAAAGCACGTGAACTGTAATTTTGAGGTGGCTTAATCAGAAATATGAACACCTTACCTTTTGCAAGTTGATTTATATGAATATTCGTCGAATCTTAACCGTAGCAGCGATTCCTTTTTTGATTGGTACATTCGGTTTTAGCCTACAGAATCAGGCTTATGCCGCTAATCCATCAAATCGAAATGCCCAGATTTCCCAACAGCCTCAAACACCACAAATATCTGATAAAAAACCACAGATTAGACATTCTAAACCCCTTCAAAATCAGACAAACCGTCCTCCCCAACATCGCCAAAATCATTATCAGGGTGCGGTTCAAAATCGTGTAGAACACAATAACCGTTAATTGCAGCACCCTTTCTTCCTGAAAATTACAAAATTGTAATTTACAAGCAGGGCAAACTGTAATTTTGGTTCAGTTAAATCAGAAATGTAAACGAGCTATCTTTGGAAAAATGATCATGAATATTCGTAGAATACTAGTTGTAACAGCGATTCCCGTTCTGGTTGGCACATTTGGTTTTATTTCACTCAATCAGGCAAATGCCGCTAATAAATTCTCTCAAATTGCACAGGCGCAACAACCACCCAATCAACCACCAGAAGGAGAACAACGCCCACCCCGTACTGATTTTAAGGCAGCTGCAACCAAGTTAGGAGTTAGTGAACAACAGTTAAAAGATGCGTTGAGTGTTCCTGCCAATCCTCCAAGTGGCGATGTCTACGACGGGCTACGCCTACGCAATCAGCGCCCACCCCGTACTGATTTTAAGGCAGCTGCAACCAAGTTAGGAGTTAGTGAACAACAGTTAAAAGATGCGTTGAGTGTTCCTGCCAATCCTCCAAGTGGCGATCGCAATCAGCGCCCACCCCGTCCTGATTTTAAGGCAGCTGCAACCAAGTTAGGAGTTAGTGAACAACAGTTAAAAGATGCGTTGGGTGTTCCTGCAAATCCTCCAAGTGGCGATCGCAATCAACGCCCACCTCGACCTGATTTTAAAGCGGCTGCAACCAAGTTAGGAGTTAGCGAGCAACAGTTAAAGGATGCGTTGGGTGTTCCTGCAAATCCTCCAAGTGGCGATCGCAATCAGCGCCCACCTCGACCTGATTTTAAGGCTGCTGCAACCAAGTTAGGAGTTAGTGAACAACAGTTAAAGGATGCGTTGGGTGTTCCTGCAAATCCTCCAAGTGGCGATCGCAATCAACGCCCACCTCGACCTGATTTTAAGGCTGCTGCAACCAAGTTAGGAGTTAGTGAACAACAGTTAAAGGATGCGTTGGGTGTTCCTGCCAATCCTCCAAGTGGCGATCGGTCAGCACCTCCTGGAAATCAGTAATTTATTCACCGAAAGCTTGCTGTAGTTATTACCAGTCTGCTCCATAACTGTGATATTAAGCTTTAGCGATAGGGTATAGGCTACAGAGTACAAATTATTCCTTATCACCTGTTACCTCTCCCCTATACCCCAATACATTTCAGATAAGACCCAAACACTTGTAGAGACAGCGATTTATCGCGTCTCGAAAACCCAAAATTTTTGCCACTAGCCTTAACCCAAGCGTATTGCCCCATACCTGACAATTCAGGTCATGTGGAAAAGTCCACCAAAAACCTAACCCAATACTTCTCGCTTTGTGCATTTTTAATTCAGAATCAGGTTTTGGGAAAAGGTTAAAGGGGAAGGGTTAAAGGTTTTTTCTTTCCCTTTGCCCCTTCCC